>CAZBMC010000007.1:0-14037 GCA_964493065.1 uncultured Gammaproteobacteria bacterium | reverse complement strand
CCTACTCTTCCTTCGCGCCAATGGGAGTACCAAGCTTCCCAGCCTGCCGCCAAGTTTGCGCCAGCTGCGAAGCTTTCATAAGCGAGTCAAATGATTCGCCACCATCACCCCAAGCGCCAGTGAGCTTTTCAAATGTCATGGTCCCCTGCTGGACGTAAAAATTATTCAAATCAGTGACCTCCAGCTCCCCGCGCGCAGAAGGTTTGAGGGTTTTCACTACCTCAAAAACAGTCCCATCAAACATGTACACCCCAATCACAGCCAAATTGCTCTTTGGCTCTTGCGGCTTCTCCACAATGCTGACAATCTTGTCACCTTGAATTTCGGCGATGCCAAACGATTTTGGATTATCCACTTCCTTCAAGAATATCTTGGCGCCTTTCTCCTGTCCTGCAAAGTCTGCAGTTGCTTTGGCAATACTGTCTTCCAAAATGTTGTCGCCAAGAATGACTACTACCTTTTCCCCATCCGCGAAGTCTGCGGCCAACCCCAAGGCTTGGGCAATGCCACCGGGTTTTTCCTGCACGGCGTAGGAAAGGCGTACCCCAAAAGCGTGCCCATCGCCAAGGAGCTCCAGAAATCCTCCGGCGTGCCCTTTGCCAGAGACGATCATAATATCCTTCAACCCCGCCTCCACCAGGGTCTGGAGGGGGTAGTAAATCATGGGTCGATCGTAGACCGGAAGCAAGTGCTTATTGGTCACCCGGGTGAGGGGGAACAATCGAGAACCTGTACCACCAGCGAGGATAATGCCTTTCATAGCTATGCCTTTAATGCTGATGAATGTATTCTAGCGCATAAGGCAGAAAAAAGTACAAGGCTAGCTCGCTTCTTTGCCGAGTATGAATACCTGATCGCCAATAGCCTTTCCCGGACGAGCAAAAATGATGCACTGCTCTGGTTCTGCAATGTATGTACGCGGTCCATCCCAGGCAAATGCTTCACCTTCTGGCAAAGGTTCAAAATCAGAATAGTTTTTCGCGAATCGAAAAGTATTCGTCTGCCGGTAGATTTTTTGCCGCACGTCGACAATCCGCTTTCGCACTACACTTGCTACCTTCCCCTCAATGTGACCGCGAAGGGTGAGGAAATCGTTTACCGTTTGGGTTGCAATTTGTACACCTCGTTGCTCATCACCAATCGAACCACACTCTGCACAAATGCCAATTTTGCCTTGTGCAGCCATGTACCCATCAGTCCCACCGGGTTCCAATACATTCCACCCAGTGGAGAGAATGGGAAAATTGAGTTGGCGAGCCAGCGAAAGCCCTTCACCTGCGGTAATGAGAAACGGTACGGACGCATCGCTGCGCGTCGCGTGAAGGTCAAGCACGGCTGATGCTTGATCTAGAATGGGCAGTAATTCCTGAGCGCGACGTGCTTCCAGGGAACCAGCTTCGCGATTCGAAAAGAAGCATCGGTTCAAATTTTCTTCAACGTACCGAACACCACGTTTCATGGCCTCAGGATTGCCAAAGATGAGAAAGACGCTGCCACGGGAAATTTGAAAAGTTGGCAGAAAGCGTTCCAAGGCGACAATCCCTGCCCGTTCATCACCGTGCACCCCCGCGAGAATCGCCGAGGTGTTTCCGGGCTTGGAACCCTTGAAGAAGTTGGTTTTTTCAGGGAGTTGGGACATAGTGTACGGAAGGTGCTTGACAGGCTGAACGATAGCATGCTACTTTAGTGAAGTAAAGTACTTCTCTATGCCAACCTGGAATACACCCCAATCACAAGACCTCTTTCAAGCGCTGCTCCGGTTGCGGAATCTTGCGGAAGTAAAAAAATTCCTTCGCGATTTACTCACGCCTGCTGAAATAACTGAGTTTAGCCGGCGATGGAAAGCCGCACAAATGCTAAACCAAGGCATTTCCTATACCAAGATCGTAAAGCAAACTGGACTGAGTTCAACGACTGTGGCTAGGGTTCAGCGCTGGCTGACGAAAGGTGCGGGTGGGTACAAACTCATACTGAAACGGATGGCTCACCATTCTCATCCCTTACCCCGAACTCGTCTGAAAGAGGTGTGAGCTGCATTGCAAGTGAGCCTACTCCCCTCTCAAACGAGAGGGCTTTTCATTTTCAAAAAACACAACCCTTCACAATCGAAAGGAGTAGGTATGCCCATCACCTACCTGCGGTTCAGCCCAACCGCACAAGCCGAACTGCTCCCGCAACTCATTCACTGCTACCAAGATGTGTTCAGTACCTTACCGTGGTCAGAGTGGAAGACCTGCAAGCGCTGCTGCCGCAAATGGGGACTGGAACAATGGCGTGAAATTCCTCACCTGTGCTGCCCGGAATGCACCAATTGCCTAGAAGACTTTTGGCCTGCGGCAGTCGTCGAACAGGACATTCGCGTAGAACTTTCTATGCCCAATGCAACGTGCTGGCTGGCACTCGATGGTAGCTCGGTCATTGGCTTTTGCTGGGGCTACAGCCTCACCCCCAGTGAACTGGACGCGAAACTGTGCATCCCGTGCGGGATCACCAAGGAACGCGTCGCCTACCAGGATGAAATTGGCGTCAGTATGCCGTACCGCGGGAGGCACATTGCAAGTCAATTGTTTCATTTCCGCCTGAAGGATTTCCTGGCTGCGGATTTGCACACAGGTGTCGTGCGAACAAAAACCAACCCACCAAGCGTTACTAACCTGTGGTTCGAAAGGCTTGGGTACAGCGTCATTGCTCGCTACAACGATGCTGATGGCCGGGTAGTCATGGCAAAAAATCTACCAAGTCTTGCGATCAAAGAAACGCGGCCGCACATCCCTCAGAAGTACCCCGGTGAATGCTGCCGCTAGCACCTTCAAAAACCCTTACGCATTTGTAAGGGTTTTTTCTTTATCCCCCAACTTACTCCACCACCGGCTTGGGACTGGTCACCAGCGCGGCACCGGCGGGTTCAAACTTCGTGTCCACGGCTTTCACGGGTAGAGTGAACTGGAAGCAGCTGCCTTTGCCTGGGCCATCACTTTCTACCCAGATGCGGCCGCCGTGCACTTCCACGAGCCTGCGCGCTACGTACAAACCCAAACCCGATCCATCTGGGTTCACCTGCGCAATGCCGTACCCACGCACAAACTTGTTGAACAAGCTCCGGGCTTCTTTGGGATCCAAACCGCGGCCGGTGTCCTGCACTTTCACGTGCACCCAATCCCCTTCACGCTCGCTGGTAATGGTAATGCCGCCAGTCTCGGTGTACTTAATGGCATTGTCGACTAAGTTCAGAACCACATCAGTAATCTTATCATCGATCATGAGGATAGGCAGCGCAACCTTTGGTTTGACATACACCAGTTTCAACTTCTTATCGCTTGCTAGTTTTTGCAAGACTTGGAGCTCTTTATCAATGAGCTCTTCCAGGTGCACTGGCTGCTTGTCCAAACTCAGTTTGCCACTCTCGATCTTCGTCACATCCAGGAACAAGTTAATGAGCCGAATCATGCGCTGGCTGGCATCGAGTAACTGTTCCAACACCTTTTGCAAACCCGCATCCAGTTTCCCAAAATCTCCACCCACAATCATGGAGAGGTACCCCATGATCCCGGTCATGGGCGTGCGGAGCTGGTGGCTGGCAATGGACACGAATTCACTCTTGGCTTGGTCCAGCTCTTTCAAGTGTTCGTTGGCCTCACCCAACTCCCGGTTGCTGCTTTCCAGACGCCGCACCAGTTCAATGTTCCGGTACACCACCCCGGTCTGGTTTGCCATTGCTTGCATCATGTCGTAGTCATTCTTTGTCACCAGGTCAGGGGTTTTGGCAATCATGAAGTCAATGCAGCCCACCACTTCCTGTTCCGCAATGATTGGGACGGAGACGATGGTTTTAATTCCCGCAGCCTTCTGAATTGCTCCCAGAGCCAACTTGGGGACCGGCGGGCTCAGGAAAGCCGCAAGATCAGTGCCTGTGCGCACTTGCTGCGCTTTCATTGCTTCAATGTTCAGAGTTTTATCTGTGGTGAAATCCCCCCAGTACTCATTCAACGGTTTTGGTAAAAGTTTCAATACTTTCTCCGTAATCGGTTTATTCGTTACTGCTTCTGGGAAGACTTTTCGCCGTGACTCACCCAGGAACAGCAAAAGTCCGCCCACAAACCCAAGCTCCGTGGCAATGGCATCCACAATCGACTGCGTCACTTTCTTGAACTCCAACGTCTGCGTGATAAGGCTGGTCACTTTGGAAACTGCAGACAAGAAACGATTGCGATCTTCCAGCTGGACATTCTTCATCTTCACCTTTTCTGTGGCAATTTCCACCTCTTTTTGCAGTTTGACGTTGAACAGCCGGATTTCCTCATACAGCCGGGCTTTTTCCAATGCGCTGGCGAGTTGCGGCCCCAGGAGCTGGAGGAGGTTCAGGTCTTCGTTGCTATACGGGTCGCCAGAGAGTTTTCCACCAAGTACCAGGATTGCAGCGATGCGCCCGTCTGAGGTGATGACTGGTGAAACAACGGCGGCTTTTAATTGATCTAATTCTTCTTTGGAATGCTCAAGTTCTATCCGTTCTTTTTCGTCGGTAGTGTCTTCAATTTTTCTTTCTAGGTCATCTAAAACAACAGTCACTTGTTTCCTATTTATATATTTAACCAACGAACCATTCATCAATAAAATATTTCCTTCTTTATCATTTTTAAATTGACTTATAAAAGCGCTTCCCCCATGTTTGGGTAATATTATCTCTGCTGATTGTATCTTCATTTCTTGATGTAATTTTTTTTCAACTTTAAACAATAGCTCATCAAGATTAATCTCCTTATTAATAATTTCACTCAGTTTATGCAAAAGGTTTTGATAGTTAATTCTTGCTTTGAAAAAAAATTTATCCGTTATTTTCGAGATGTACTTCTTTAAAGGGTCGAAGATAAGAACCAAAACAATTGAAATAGCAACTCCAACTAAGGTTTGCGTTGTCACATTATTCACTAGTTGGGGTAAAAAAATGCCGACCGTAACAATAAATGCGGATAAAATAAGTACGATCAAAGAATATGATAATGTCCTTAATATGATTAGTCTGATATCTAATAACTTATGCTTTACTATTGATATAGACGTGAGTGTTAAAAAAATTATCATTGAAAATGGGCCAAGTGATCTTATTTCACCAAGATTAAGCAATGGAAAAACAATATTTGTTACCATCGAAATTCCAACTGAAATAGATAAACCCACGAGAACATATCTAATTTGAGTAGCATCCTTAGTTTTTCTGTATTTTTGAAATTTTTTTAATAAAATCCCAATACCGATACCAAAGCTAAATATGTAATATAATAGAAATACAGGCTGGCCCCAACTAAAAACGGTTTTTCCAGCATGAAAGTCGGAAACAATGTATTTTGATAGACTTAGAAAAAATATTCCTAAGGTTACAAAATAATAGCAAGCACTTAAAGTTTTGTTAGTTTTTTCAAGTCTAGGGTAACTTCTAACGAATAGAAATAAAAATAATGAAATGCCTACACTGCTGGCAAATGAAAGTCTAGACCATAGTGTTACCAAGGCATTTTCCTGTACTGAATCCGTGACTAGAATTGTTACTGTCCATATTGTTGCAAAAAAAATTAGCCCACTAAAAGTTAAATTTCTTTTACGTTTATATCCATGCCCAAGAATAATACTAATCAGTATTGTGTTATAGAGTATTAGTAAAGCTAATACAATCTTTTCAATCATCTCTTGAGCCTTTTAGCGTAAAATTCAATATAATCTGCGGATACCAAACTCCCTTCATTAAATTGTCTGAGTTCTACAGAAAATTTTCTAGCATTATACTTATAGTGAGGTTTTTCAAGAATTTCGTTAATGGCTTGAATAATCCTTTCTACCTGAACCGACGATGCTTTATTAAAATATTTTTCCCGCTTTGAAAAATCAAAAATATTTACTTGATTTAAATTTATTCCTAAACCGAGTTCTTGAATTCTTGCCCCAATCGTTCCTTGATCAATGTTGTGGGGAATAACGACTAGAGGTCTTCCGTGCCATAATGCCTGCATAACTGTTCCATGACTTGCTGTGTTAACGACAACATCAGATTGTTCTGATACTTTTAAGCCAGGTAGATACTTTTCTATAATAAAATGACTTGAATTTTTCGGGAAATCTGAGCGGTCAAAATTTGGTCCAATGCTAAAAATTTTATTCCATTCATGATGTTTAGAAAAAAAGGCGATTAAGCGATTATAAATTTCACGATTAAAAATTGACCCGCCTAACGATAAATATATTGTTGGTTTGCGCAAATCTTGAAAATATTCACGTTTATCAAATTCAAGATTTTCAAATCCTTTCCAAAATAATGGGCCAACATAATGAATATCATCTCGGTTATCGGGTTCCAATGGTTCAAATTGATAAATACTTGGAATTAACACTGGGTTGTGTGCATGGAGTTCTATTCTTTTGTACGGTAAAAAACCAACGCCTAATTCGCGATAGAATGTTCGAATTTCTTTTAAATACCCTACCTCAAATTTGTGTGTAAAAATCGGTCTTAGTATCTTCCGAATGTACTTATGCCAAAAGTGCTCTTTTGATTTTCCAATACCGAGCAGTCCACGAAAATGTGTAAGCCATTGAGCATTCAGGATAGTCACATAAGGGATCTCAAGACGGTGACGTATTAAGGGGCCAAAAAAACTTGGCGAATTAACCACAATATCTGGCTTAAACTCATTCGCCGCCGACAACTCATCTCTCAACCAATCTAAAAATAACTTCCGGTTAACTTTAAAATAATTTAGTGATTGATCTTGTTCATCATTAAGATTGACTTCAGAATGGCCATCACGAAAAACTTCATAGCCTGCATCCTCAATAAATTTTTTTCTTTTTTTTGTGGTTGTAAACATTATTTGATGCCCTCTGCTCTTTAGTTCATCTGCGACGGCTAAACACCTTACAATATGAGCTATTGAACCTCCAGAGTAAGGTGTAAATAAAATTTTCATATTATAACAATATATTAAACCTTAATCCTCTCAACCGCCTGCTTATACAGCCGTGCATTAAATAACGCATGGCCAAATTGTTCCTGCAATCGTTTCAACTCTCCAACATCTTGGGCTGAGTATGCTTTTTTCCCTTTCCTCTGCCCAAGTGTAAGCACCCCAATAAATGAACTACTCTGTCCAATTGCGATTATACAGCTTACATTTGCATCTCTCAGTTCATCAAAAATCACTTGGTAGCGCTCGTCTTCACTGTATCGGTATGGGAGCTCTTCTGGAATGATCAACCTGCCGGTTGCACGGAGGAATTCATATGTTCCACGTCGTTTGGAAAAAAATGGATCGGTTGATTCAACAAACTTCACCTCGTCAACATCGGCAAAATCTTTAAACACGCTCTGGATCTCCGTCAAGAGTCCGTCGTAACTCTGCTGGGATTTAAGAAGAATCTCAACACGCTTTTGCGTCCTGGCAGTCTTTTCGTCATGCGAGACAAACGCTTTGTCAACAATTTGGAAAACAAACTTCCGTAGAGGTTCAATAGTAACGGCAATGACCAGTGCAACTAGTACAATCGCGGTAAGGTCATTGCTTCTTGCAACCAAGGCTTCACGGGCAATCAGTAATCCAATGAGGTATAAGCAAAAAATAATAAGAAAAGAGAGTATTCGCGTAGTACCTCGCTGCAAAGCCACACGAATATCAAGAAAACGATACTTCAACATTGCGTACCCTGAAAGCAAGGTAAAAAGTAGCGATGCATTAAACATTATTCGGTCAAAAATTATTGGCCGAGTCCCCAATAATGAATTATTAATACTGTCGTAAAGTAATATCGAAATAGATACCGCGCAACCGATGAGAAAGTATGATAACTGTTGACGCGGGATCCCAATGCTTATGCGAAACTTTTTTACCAGAATGCCAATACCTACAAAAAAATACGCTATGAGAATAATGATATAAATAATATACCCAAAATGATAAATTGCTTCTCTGTTGGTTATTGTCTCAAGGTATACATTTGTATACGAAAGGACCATTAGAACTGCATTGGGAATAAAAAATAGTGCCTCTTTCTGAAAAGTAAACCTTTTATTTTTCAAAGGAAAGTGAATTGCAAAGCTGGTGAACAGGCCAGCAATAATTGCTGCGAGCGCAAAGTCAGTATGAACAAGGAACGTTTTACTAATAAAAATATTTTCAAGGAACCTGGTTGATACCCAAGCTGCAACGAAAAATAAAAGTACGGTAAATCTAGCATGAGCACTGCTGATGCTAGATCGCCTGGCAACAGCTATCGCCATTCCAAGCAGGAGGCAGATATTCAAGACCGTAACAACCGTCATTATGTCCCCAAACATTGAAATTGGTATGATTAAATTACCAAGAATTGTTCATATTATACAAAAAAATACCCCATTTGGGAAGGGCGGATGGGAAAGTATCTAAAAAGTGCCTTTTACAAGCGTTCTATTTGAATTGACCTTACTAATACATCAAAATTGTCTGTTCTAATTATTTTAACAGGGCTTCGGCTTACCATTTACCCTACTTGCCCACTCCTTCTTGCATCCCGCTAATGAAGGCATCATAAGCACCTACGTAAGTCGCCATTACACCCGCATCCCTGGCTCTTGAATTAATCATTACATCCTGCCCCAGACGATGAATAACAACTGCTCGATATGCTTCACCATCACCAGTGCTCTGAAACTGCTGAACGGATTGACCATTCACGATGACAAATTTCTCAGCTACAAATGGCTGCTTAAAGTAATTTTGTAATAGTATTGAAACATTGAGAATTTTCTGCGATTTTCGTGTTCGATAATCAATAACGAATGGGTAAGTCGAAGGTTTATCAGTGCTACCTACTGGAACTATTGTCAGCGAATCCCAACCATCGATTTGTGATCGGGCACCAGCTTCAAAACTTTCTGGTAGCAGTGCTTGAATCCGCAAGAAGGGATCGACAAAAAGAGCTCCCACATCTACAGAAGTAACAACGGTTGGTAATTGATCCGAGGGTCGTGGTGTATTATTCCCTTTTTGTAAAACCAATACTACCCCGATAATCAAAATGAAAATAAACGTGATGAGCAGGATTTGCAATTGTTTTATCTTCATACGTAAAGTATATCTCAAAGGTGAAAAATGATAAAGAAAAGGGAAGAACTTTGACATTCTTCCCCATGTGGAAGGAGTGAGGTTAGCCAATGAACCGAATAGCTATCGGTCGCTGTGCGGACCAGTATGGATCCCAAATGTAATCATAGCGCACTTTCCCGTAAGAACTATTCGCATCAATCATCCAGCCATTACCTGCGTAGATTCCGCAATGATTAATGTTCATGAACAGGATGATGTCGCCGGGAAGAGGGTTGACGCAAATAAAGCGTGAACTCGTTCGCATGGCGGACGTAGTCATGTAAGGGTACGGAATGCCAGCACTCCGGTAGACTTGGTAAACCAAGTGTGAGCAGTCAATTCCATTCCTACTATTGCCGCCGTACACATACTTCACGCCTAACCATGTACCAGCGTGATTCATAATTGTTGCTTCCGAAACCCCCATGACTTTTCGTATACCTTCAATACGCTCAGCGAGCGTCGAATCTACGGATGGAATAGGTGGGGCATCAGGGTAGCTCGCCGGAGGAGTTCCTGTGAGCTCGCCTTCTTTAAGCATAGACATATTTTCGAAAGCAGAATCCGTGAGCATACCCTGCTCTTGGGAACAACCACCAATGTAGGCAGCCGTTACGAGCGCAGCCAAGAGGGCCAGCGCTAGGACGAGGAGCTTTCTCGTCTTCATGTTTCATACCTCCTCTGTAGACCCTCTCTGGCCTACGGGTTGGTTTGGTTAAAATCTCATACCCTCAGACATTCGCCTGAGTGCAGTTAGCTGTGCCACCCTTTGGGATTTGCGCAGTAATTTCACCTCACTTCCTTGGCAAAGTGCTTGCCGGTTCTGGGTTTTCATTTCGTGAGGTGCACTCCTGACCTTTCCAGAGTTCCATGAGTACGACCTCAGTTGTTTGTTTCACTTTTAGGCTAGCACGGTAAAAGGGTGGTTTTGGGGTGAGTTATCCACGATAAAACAGCGCCGTCGCGACGGCGCCCAAAGGTTAATACCTGTCCTTTACGAAGAAGTATAATTAAAATAGACTGCAATGTACTCAATGATACTAGGGTCTTGCCATTGATTTATAAAAAAAGGGGACATGCACGTTTGACTAGAACGCCGAACTCCCTTTCGGTAAGTCAATGGCGCTAGCGCGTCGTGCATGTCCCTAATGGTGAAACCACCTGTGATCTCGGTTGAAAGAACGTCCTTGTACCCCCAGTCTTGCATACACTTAGAAAAGTGTCAAGAGCTGCTTCCCGCACCAGTACAAGCCGTAGCCAAAAGCGCAGAGGAAGCATATAGCGAAGAGTGCTGTGCACATGTCAATGAACCCACCTGGCTTGGCGGTGGACATAACACTTGGCTCCTTCCGCTTCGGTACAGCGTACCGCTTTTTTACTTCTAGCGGTAATGAGGTGGCTATCCCAAGTGCGTGCTCCTTCGCTATCGTCTGTGCGTGCGTCAGATCAACCGCATCGTAGAAATCGTTGTGGCAGCGCTGTAGGTCTTCGGTAGCCTTTCTGTGCGCCACTACGAGTTCACGTTGCTGTTCCGTTGATACCTTCTGCCGTGCGAAGATTGCATCCTCAATTATCCACCGTAATCTGAAGTACGTGTTTGTTGCCTGAAGTGCAACCGCATCCTCTGGCAGGTCGAAATCAATGATGGCGCGAATGAACTGCATCCGTTCCAAAGTGCGCTGCTTCTGCAGCATCTCTTGCAGTGCCTTGTCCCGTGTCTGCGCGTCCAGATTCTTCCGTTCTTCGTTGTAAACCCCCTTCGCAATTTTGAGCTGCTGCTTCACCTCGTGTAGCGTTTCCATAGAAACCTCCGATTTGTGACTCATGGTGAGTCACATGCCTGTGTTCAAGCGAAGAGTGTACAAACGTACACTCCTCAAAGAACACAGGCACTGTCTTGGGATACCACCCCAGTAGACATGCGGATGGTCGAGACTAGCACTGCACGCTTCCCCGTGGTGAGTGGGACGTGCAGCCGAACTCCGAACTTCTCCGTCTACGACGTGCGGCGCTCAACTAGGGACAAGACACGAATGAACATGAAAAACCTCCTTTCACTCGTGTTGTTCTGTATATGCTTGGGTAAAGTGCTTTGCGGCGACAATGAGGGCGAACGCTGCGCCGAAGAGTAGGATTGACCCACCCCAGCTCATGCGTTTCGCCCCTGGACTGAGGAGCCGTTTTGCAAGGGTAATCACCGCTGCGCTGATGATTGGGTGCTTGGTGCCCCAACCGAGAATAGTGCGAATCGCCCCCTTCTCTGGTAGTGAATTGCGGGCTGCGTACATCGCCTGCTGGGCGTTCAGTCCAGACCCACGCGACCATACTTTGCCGTTTCTATCACGCATCTCGGCTATGACATTTTCGCCTTCCTTGAAGACGGCTGGGAATATCCCTCCCATACTCATAGAACCTCCAAATTGTTAAAAAAACTATATTTTCTTGTATTGATTTCACACTAGCACGGTAAAAGGGTGGTTTTGGGGTGAGTTATCCACGATAAAACAGCGCCGTCGCGACGGCGCGCGCGTCACCATTTATTCCGCCCTCCGTGGCTACCCGTCGGACGTCTAGCCACTTCGGACTCCACAAATGTGCCGCTTTTCCCCACAAGCCCGTGCTCGCCCCGCGTAAGCGGGTCTGCGCACCTGTCTTGCGGGGACCCCCCTTTGGCTAATGTTCGTCTATATTACAGGTTGCTTATCCTCGCCCCCCTTAAACGCCCATTTCCGTCCGGCGAAGAAGTTCCAGAACAACGCAAGCGCAACGGCCAAGAACTTACTTAGCAACCTGGATTCCGTGAGGGCGTGGACAACACCAACCACAGTTTCACTAATACCCAGGCCAACCAGGTTAACCAGGAGGAAAACCGTTAACTGACGTTTCATGCGTGGATCGTTCGACTGAAATGTCCACTTCCGATTCAACGTATAGCTACAGGTAAATGCACACACAAAAGCAATGGCATTTGCAACCAGGATATGCGCGTGGAACCAGGCAACCCACTGGGTGAGACTGAAGAACACTGTCCAATCAACCGCAGTGTTCAGAACGCCAACAAGCCCAAACTTGATGAATTGCCGAACCAGGGGGTGCTGGCGAATGTCAGCAATTTTCATACTGCCGGCACCACCCCCACATGTACGCCCGTGCGTGAACTTGCGGAAAAGACGGTAAAGATTGCACTTCGGACTTTCCCGGCATTGCGGTAAATACGCACCTCAGGTTTTGCGCCTCGACCAGTGCCAGTGACAATATCATCCGTGCCATCGCCATTCGTGTCACCTACAGCAACGTGCACACCACCAGTTTGCTTCCTATCGTACGCGTAGAACTCACGCTCCAGTGTGCCGAGCAGATTCAGAATGCGTACCCGCGGACTTCCGGTCGCCGCGCCAACAACCAGCTCTTCTGCACCGTCTGCATCAACATCGCCGATACTCAGGTACACCCCAATCCGCTCTCTGACGGGAAAAGTGAGGAAACTCCGAACGACACTTCCGTTTGCCCGGTAGATAGTGACCCGCGCTTCACCTTGCAGCTTGCTCACCACGATTTCGGCAACACCGTCTCCATTCACATCTGCTGTGGCTACGCTCACTCCTCCCTTGTACTTCGCATCAAAGGCGAAGAACTGCCCGAGGACTTCTCCAGTAGACGAGAAAATGCGGATGTGCGGACGACCAGAATCTGTTCCAGTGATAATGTCGAGGACGCCATCACCAGTCACATCACCAACGGCAACACTGACACCACCCCGGAAATTTGCCGCGTACGCCAAGAAGCTCCGCAATTGCTTGCCCTGCCGGTTGGCAATGCGCACCAACGGTTGCGTGCCAGCCTGATTCGTCGAGATGATTTCTGCCATCCCGTCACCATCCAGGTCACCGGAAGTGACGTACGAACCTGCCTGCTGCTGGGCTGCAGCAACGAGGAATTGCGCCTGCACCTTCCCCTGCGCATCCACTTCACGCACCCGCGGCGTATCGCCCCGGCGCGGTACAACGAAGATATTTTCTGTGGTCCGGACGTACGTCTGCGCAACGGAAAGCAGCGAACCTATGGCAAGCCGACCAGCACCAAGACTGGTGCTGAATTGAGAATTCAATGCCGATATGGACACGGTTTGCCCTTGGAGCGCGGCAACTGCCTGCGATGCAGTCAACGTTGGCTGCGAGGCTTTGAGGAGTGCTAGTGCGCCAACCACGAATGGCGAGGCCACGGACGTGCCCGACCAGAGCGTGCCGTACACATCCGTGTACCCAGCACCCGCGTTGACGTAGAGCGTACTAATGATGTTCTCCCCAGGGGCTGTGATGTCCACGCACGAACCGTAGTTGGAAAAACTGGATTTCACATCGGTTGCGCCAACCGAGGCAACGCCCACCACGCCGTCGTAGCACGCTGGGTACTGGGGCGTAACATCCAAATTCAAGTTATCATTCCCAGCTGCAGCAACCACAATGACCCCTGCGGCCCGCGCATCGACAATAGCTTGCCGCAGCACAGTACTGGTTCCACTTCCCACAAAGCTAAGGTTAATGACGTCCGCGCCTTCTGCCACGGCGTAGCGAATTGCGAGCGCAACTTCACCTGTTGTTCCAGAGCCCGTACTATCAAGCGCGCGAATGGCCATGATGGATGCTTGCCAGGCCATACCTGTGACCGCCAGATTGTTATTCCCACTGGCACCAATAATCCCCGCGATTGCTGTGCCATGGTGAATACCTCGAGGTGTGGCGTCAGGGGTCACTTGTGGGCGCGGATCATTCGTCCCTTCTACAAAATTCCAACCGTGCACATCATCCACGTAGCCATTCGCGTCGTCATCCACGCCATTCCCTGCTACCTCTCCCGTATTCGTCCACATTGCGGCGCTGAGATCTGGGTTTGTGGTATCTACCCCGGAATCAATGACTGCCACGGTGAC
>CAZBMC010000006.1:0-21363 GCA_964493065.1 uncultured Gammaproteobacteria bacterium | reverse complement strand
GTCGTTGACATACGCCTTGCCCTTAGCGTAGGATACTTTCACGAAAAAGAAAAAGCGCAGCAACTGTAGGAGGCTGAATTGAGTAAAAAAGTATACTCCAAAAAGCGAGTGAAACGTGTCATTCGCGCCATTATCATGGGTATCAACCACGCAGGCGAGCATGAATTTTTCATGCTGCAGCGGGCAAAAGATGTCCAACGCTACCCCAGGGTGTGGGAGTGTGCAGGCGGGACGCTCAAGAGCGAAGAGAATGAGAAAGCAATTCACGCGCTACTGCGTGAAGGCTCCGAAGAAGCCGGTATAACCATTACGCGCATCGTGGCGGAAGTGCACAATGAAATTCGACCCTGGGTTCCGCAACCCCGTGATACGGGTGAGCAGTTTGACGAGTACCATGCCACGCACTACTTGGTGGAAACTGCAACCATTAAACATGTGCGCCTCAGCCGGGAGCATGCTGGGAATGGGTGGTTCATTCCCAAACAAATTCTCATTATGAAACCGCTCATTCGTCCGAGTTCGTACACGGCAATAATGCACCTACAGCAGGGATTGCCAGAGTTTTTGAGCAAGGGTTTCCGGTTCAACCACAAGCACCACTAGGACCTTCTCCCCCCAACGTTCATGTTGGGGGTTTTTGTTTCTCATGAACACGATTGACACTCGGACGCACCAGGCGCTACGGTAATGCCATCAGTTGTTTATTCTCCATGGACTTGTATATGGCGCAATCATCCACTATCCAGAAAGTCGGCGGCATCATCACCAGGGACAAGCGCTTGCTCGTCGTGCGAAAGAAGACCGCTGATAATCGGTCGGAGTTCATTATTCCGGGTGGGCGGAAGGAAGGCGACGAATCGCACCAGGAAACCTTGGCTCGGGAACTGATGGAAGAGTTGGGCGTGACGCTGCGTTCCATGCGGCTGTTTGGGAGTTTTGACGAGACTGCAGTTTTTGAAAATATTCCATTGCACATGGATGTGTACTACGCAGAGGTCGCAGGCGAACCCACTCCCCACTCGGAAATTAAAGAGTACATCTGGATTGACCGAGCGTATGCAGACCAAGGTATCGTCCTGGGGTCAGTGCTGGCCAAGCACGTGGTGCCAAAGTTGATTGCGGAGGAGATGTTGTAGAAAGTAGCGTGCGAAAAAATATCGGCGATACCTCTCTGGGTACCCTTGAGACTGTTTCTTCGATTCCCCGAAAAAAACGATCGACCGCCACTGGTGTGACGCTCGTTCGTTTTGGTAGCCCCACGGGGAATCGAACCCCGATTACCGGCTTGAAAAGCCGATGTCCTAACCGTTAGACGATAGGGCCGTGATACAGCAACCTACAACGAATAATACCTGCGGTCAAGGGTTTTGCCTAGGACTTGACGATCCAACCCCTTCGGCATAAGGTGTTCTGAAACCCACACCCTGGCCGTGCCAGGGAAAACACAAACAATGCTGCGAGCCGTGCTCGCGCAATTCGTTAGGAGGCAGCTGTGCTGACCCACAAAAGTACATTCCTTAAGGCTTGGGCGACCCCCGAGCAAATGCAAAAACTGCACGTTTTTGCAAAAGATGCTCTCAAGTCGTACCTACCTATCCAGGTTGACGATCATACTTCGGAGAAAGTGTACTCTTTTGCTGAGGGCGTGCCTTGCGTGGAGATCCTCTCTTCCAAGTATGACGCCACCCAAGAGCACTATTGGATTGAAATTCGCGTCATCACCGCGATTCGCACCAAGAACTACCGTTGGGTGAATCTGACTGGCGATGAAGGGCGATCGGAAAGCGGCTTCTGGATTTTCACCCCTCCCAGTATCCTCTGCGAGGTATTGCGGATCATCGGATTGCTCCCGAAGGCAGTCGTTGATGCAATCGAACCCAACGTCGTCATCACTCCACTAGCTGATTAGTCTACCCAAAAGCCACGGTCTCCGTGGCTTTTTCTTTTTGTGGGGAGAGCATGCATTTTTTCTGCGTTCGTTACTCATGTTTCCATCAAAGCTTCGACCGCCTTATTTCGCCGTGCTTCTTTCTTGCTTCTACGCGTAAAACTTGGTATAGTACACGCACCATGCCAAAGAAAGTGCAAACCAAAAATGTGGCGGTGGCGGAGGGAAATGCTGCCCCACAGAAAGACTGGCTAGAAGAGCGGTACGACGGCCAACTGGCAGTCGACGTTTTCCAAACCCCAGACAGCATTGTCATCCAGTCCACAGTGGCAGGGGTGCGTTCGGAAGACCTGGATGTGGCCGTGAGCAATGACCTGGTGACCATCCGCGGGGTGCGCCACAATGACCAGCAGGTGGACGACGAGCAGTACTTTACGCAGGAGTGCTACTGGGGCGGGTTTTCCCGGTCCATTGTGCTGCCGGTGGACGTGCTCAGCGAGAAGGCGGATGCCAGCATGAAGAATGGCGTTCTGACCATCACGATTCCGAAAGTCAAAACCGCAAAGACGCAAGTGTTGAAAGTGAAGAGCGAGGACGAGTAACGTCCTCATCCGTCCGCACGCGCGGCAACTGTCTGTGCGGTGGGCGTATCCCACCGTTTTTTGTTAGACCCAATTCTCTATGCGCGGAGTGATTGAAAAAATTGACGGCGGTCTGGCCACCATCCACTGCGATGACGGCCAAGTGCTGCAGTGGCAAACCCGGCAGCTGCCCATTGGGAGCCGGGTGGCGTCCGTGGTGGACATTACCGTGACGGTCGTCAACGTCCCCGCGCATGACCACGCGGCGGTTTCCCGCAAAGCTTTGAACGACATTCTCCAAAGTCATCCCGCATGAAACGAAATTTGCTCCACCACGTGCGGAAGCACGCCAAGAAACTCCGCGGCCAAGATGTGTGGTTCGCCTTTGGGTTACTGGTGCTCTTGGGTGCGGTCCTGGTCGCTGTGCCAAAACTCTACGCCAAGACCATGCTTCCTGGAGTGTGGATTGGGAACATGCCCGTGGGCGGGAAAACCGTGGCTGAGGCGACCGAGCTGCTGAACACCCGCATGGACACACTGTACGACCGAGGCGTGAAAGTCACGGTGGACGGGAAGACCACGACCCTGGCAACGCAGCAAGCAGTGACGGCCAGCGATGTGGCTCCCCCACTGGTGGACGTGAATGTTGAAGCTAGTGTGGACGGCGCATTTGCCTACGGCCGAAAGTTTGGCGTGGTACGCAGTACGTTGCAGGCCTGGCGCGCCATGCTGTTCCGCAAGCATGTGGACCCAACCATGGAAGCAGACCAAACCTACATTGCAGACGCCCTACGGAAGCAGTACGGTGCCAAGGATAATCCCGCGCAGGACGCGCACCTGCAGTACGTGGATGGTGCTTTCCAGGCGAAACCAGAGAAGCCTGGAAAGGCTTTGCAGTACGATGCGGCAGCAATGGACGTAGTTCGTACCTGGAAGGCCTTGGCCGAACCCGCGGTCACGCTGGTGGAGGGGGAAGATCTTGCGAAGGTGAAGGCGGCTGATGTGGAAAAATTCTTCGATGATGCGCAAGAGATAGTTGACCGTGCGCCAGTGACGTTGCAGGTGTCGGGCAGTGAGGCGGCGACGTTGAACGCCGCTGCGGTGGCTGGTGGTTTGGATGTGATTCCCGGAGCCAAGCGCGGGTCATTCAAGCTAGCGTTTACCGAAGCGAAGCTGCAGAAGACGCTCGATGGCATTCGGGCGAAGACCGACGTCGAGGCGCAGGATGCGCGTTTTCAAATTAGCGGCGGGAAAGTGACGGAGTTTGCTGCTGGGCGAATTGGGAAGCGGCTGGACGATGCGGCGACTGTTGCCGCGCTCAACGTGCAGGTTATTGAAAAAGGAAAGACGACAGCGGTTGCCGTGGTTACCACCATCCAGCCCCAGTCAGCGGCAGACAGCGCGGCAGAGCTGGGGATTACCGAACTGGTGGCAACGGGGAAAACCAACTTTGCCGGGAGCCCTACGAATCGGCGGAAGAACATTGCGAATGCGGTGAAGCTGCTCAACGGTTTGCTCATTCAACCTGGTGAGGAATTTTCCTTGGTGAAGGCGCTGTCCCCCATTGAGCTGAGCAACGGGTACTTCCCCGAGCTGGTGATTAAAGGCAACCGAACCATTCCTGAAGTTGGTGGCGGATTGTGCCAGGTTGGCACCACGATGTTCCGCCTGATTCTCAATTCCGGCCTGCCCGTGCTGGAGCGGCGGAACCACAGCTACCGCGTGAGCTACTATGAACCACCCGTCGGCATGGATGCCACGATCTATGACCCCAGCCCAGACTTCCGGTTTAGGAATGACTACGCAACAGCGCTGCTATTGCAAACTCGAGTAGTCAAGGACGATCTCATCTTCGACTTCTACGGCACCAAAGATGGCCGGGTTGCACATTCCTCCACACCAAAGCTCTTCAATGTGACCAAACCGCCAGCAGCGAAGTACATAAAAACCACTGACCTAGCGGTTGGGCAGAAGAAGCGTTTGGAACGTGCGCACAACGGCGGGTCTGCAGAATTTACCTACACCGTGACCAAGGACGGCAAAACCACAACGAAGGTCTTCACCAGTAAGTACCGCGCCTGGCAGGAAGTTTGGCTGGTTGGTGCCACGGCTGAGGAAGTTGCGGCAGAACAAGCAGCGTGAGGAAGGTGTGAATTTGTAGGTGCAGAGCTTGTTTCATTCCTGGTTTTTTTAAACAACGTCTTCCCGGTAAGGGTTACCTCCCCCTACCCCCTCCTTCGAAAGGAGGGGAGGAGTTTGAGCAGTCAGCCATGTCTCTCTGCCTATCCCCCACCCCCACCCTCTATTCATACCTGCCTCGCCGCAGACGTCGAGTCGAGGCTGGCTTCTATCCAAACCCAAACCCTCAAACCATACTCGCCGCCCGCCTAGACTCGTCGGCGAGGCTGACTACACCCAAACCCCCGCTACACAAGCTTGTGTATGAAAAAAGTAGGTAAGAAAAAACCAGGCGTCCGAAGCGTCTGGTCTTTTGGTAGGTACAATGTGGAAGGGAGTTCGTCGTCGGGAAATCCTTTTCCCGGGAAGTAGATGATCACCACTCTAAAACATAGTGGCGAGTGAACGCTTGAGTTGCTGGTACATGTTGTCGCCTTGCTCAAGCCGCATTTGCACTTGGTTTTCGCTCAAGCCGCTGATCCAGGTTGCTCCCTGGGAGAGGGAAATTTCCAGGTAGGAACCCGCTTGAAGCGAGGTACCGTTCGCCACCTCACCCTCACCAGCCTTGAATACGATTCCGTCGGCACTCTCAGAAATTTCATCATTCACATCCAGGTATAGCTGGCGGCAGTAGAGCACCGTCTTGTCGCCTTCTAAACCACAATTTTGAATAATGACGCACGGACCACTTTTTAGACTCGTGAGAGCCGAACCGGCATCCGCGATCTGACCTTTGGTTGTCGAGCCGATCGCCATAAAGGTGAAGGCTAGGCAAATAGATGCAGCCGCCAGCCCCCACTTTAGGACTCGATTGCGGCCGTTGTGTACCCAGACCAAGCCTCGACCAGCACCAAACCATTTCTGGCTCAGTTCATCGGAGTTGAAATTCTTCGTGTACTTACCGGCAATCCACCGTAAGCCGCCTGCTGCAGCTAAGCAGAGCAATGCCAGCGTACCCCAGTCGATGTCGGTAATGATCCACGATTTGGTAGCGATGAAAAAGTCGAGGATCAATTGGATAATGTCTCTAACCACGTTTACCTCCTTGTTGAAACGTGCGTTGTTTGGTTATTTTGTTTCCCTTCAATACTACACTAATATCAAAAATCAGCTACCCATCTGCAGCCGAGGGCAAGAGGAATCTGCAGCCAAGAAGATTGTAACGTGGTAGGACGCAGAAAAAATCCGTGTCCACCGCGCTACAACCCCCATGCTTGTCGTGGCTGCAGGTTGCTCCTGCCGGGGTTGTATCGGGGTGCAAATGGCTAGCTGGTTTATCAAGGTGGTGCGTTTGGGAACAGCGCTGCTGTCCACGCAAAACACCTCTTTCAGAACGTGTGACCTTAGCACTGGGTGGAAATCCTGTCAAGGCCTGAGGAACGAATTTGGCTAAGATTAGCCAAAAAGAGGCTTGATTCTTCTGCCGAAGAATGGTACGCTTGGCAAACTCCCATTCAATCGTCCTCATTTTCGTATGACTGTTACCCCAGTTCCCTTCCGATCCAAACCCAGCGCCCGCGTGACGGTTCTCGCGCTATTTTCAAAGTCAGACCCGCGGCAGCACCCGTTCTTTTCTGGTTTGCCCAGTGCTGTGCAGCAGACAGTGCAGGCTTTTGTGAAGACCAAAGAGTTTGCGGGCAGGGTTGATGAAGTGCGGGTGATCCCCTACGGTAGTGCAGGGAAGTCTGTGCTCCTACTTGGGTTAGGTGAGAAGAAACTGTGGAACCACCGCACGGCAATGATTGCCAGCCGACGCATTGTCATGGTGGCCAAGCAGCACCGCTTGGTGGATGTGGCTATTCGTTTGGAAGATTTGGCTTGGCTCAATGCCACGCCTGCTGCCGTGGCGCAGGTCATTGCAGAGAACGCGCACCTGGCACACTACGACTACACGCGGTACCGCAGCGCGCCCACAGGTGGTTGGCCGAATGTGCGCAAACTCACTCTCCTCTGCGCGGTTGGGATACTGCCAGCGGTGAAGCGCGGGGTTCGGGCAGGCACTGTCATTGCTGATGCCACGAATCACGCGCGGGATTTAGCTAACACGCCGGGTGGTGACCTGACCCCTGAGGGAGTTTCCGCTGCAGCGCAGAAAGTTGGGAAAGACCACGGCGTGCGCGTGCAGGTGCTGCATAAAAAAGATTTGGAGAAGCTGGGTGCGGGTGGCATCCTGGGTGTGGCACGCGGGTCTGACGCGCCGCCCACGCTGACGATCATGGAGTACGCGGCGCCAGGCCATGTGAAAGACCAACCACTTGTCTTCGTGGGAAAAGGCGTGACTTTTGATTCTGGTGGTTTGAATGTGAAGCCAGATACGTCGATGTACGAAATGCATATGGACATGTCTGGCGGCGCAGCAGTGATTGGTGCGTTGGCTGCAGTCGCGCAGCTGAAACTCCCGCTCCGTGTCATTGGTCTCATTCCGGCGGCGGAGAATATGTCTGCCGGCGCGGCGTACCGGCCAGGCGACCAACTGAAGAGCTTATCTGGGAAGACCATTGAAGTGATGCACACTGACGCGGAAGGCCGGATCCTCTTGGCCGATGCACTGACGTACGCGGAACGCTTTCGACCTAGAGCAGTCATTGATGTGGCAACGCTCACCGGTGCGGCGGTTGTGGCGTTGGGGAACCGTGCCGCTGCGTTGCTCTCACCCAACGAGGCCTTCACCCATGACTTACGAGTGCTGGCCGAGCAGTCTGGAGATTTTGCCTGGCCGCTCCCCTTGTGGACGGAGTACGAGACGGAAATCAAAGGTACGTTTGGCGACTTCTCCAATACGGGTAAAGGCCGAAGTGGTGGCGCTATTACCGCCGCAGCATTCCTGTGGCAATTTGCGAAAAAGTTTTCCAAATGGGCGCACGTGGACATTGCGCCAACGATGACCAGTATTGAAGGGCAGCACTTGACCAAAGGTGCAACGGGCGCTGGCACGCGCTTGCTGGTCGCTTACGCCCGAAGCCTGGTATCCACCGAAACCTAAACCCGCATGGCAACAGTGACCAGCGACATTCTCGCCCCAGAAGAGCAGCCCGAAGAGCAGTCTTTTGACATTAGCCTGCGGCCAAAGAAACTCACGGAGTACGTGGGACAGGCGCAGATCAAAGAGA
Source organism: uncultured Gammaproteobacteria bacterium (assembly GCA_964493065.1). Lineage (GTDB taxonomy): Bacteria > Patescibacteriota > Patescibacteriia > PEXW01 > PEXW01 > JBAYJA01. The sequence continues at coordinate 13,606 of CAZBMC010000006.1, read as the reverse complement.
GTCTGGTTATTGCCATTCGTGCAGCGCAGCACCGCAAAGAAGCTCTGGATCATGTACTGCTGTACGGCGGCCCGGGTTTGGGGAAGACCACGCTGGCCCACGTCATTGGGGAAGAACTGGGCACGACGGTGCGGGTGACTAGTGGCCCAGCCTTGGAGCGCGCGGGTGATTTGGCCGCCATTCTCACCAACTTGGCCGAGGGCGACATTCTCTTCATTGATGAAATTCACCGGCTGCCCCGCGCCGTGGAAGAAATTCTCTACCCCGCGCTGGAAGATTTTGCCATTGACATTGTGGTGGGCAAGGGGCCGGGTGCGCGTACACTACGCTTGGACTTGCCGCGCTGTACCATTGTGGGCGCGACGACACGCTTGGCGCTGCTGTCGGGGCCACTCCGTGACCGTTTTGGTCTGACCTTCCACTTGGACTACTACACGGACGACGACATTGCCACCATTCTGGAACGCTCGGCACGGCTCCTGGGTATCACGCTGGATCCAGCTGCCAAGCAGTTACTCTCCACCCGCGCGCGTCGCACACCCCGGGTTGCGAATCGTCTGCTAAAGCGGGTGCGGGACTTTGCCCAGGTGCGTCACGACGGAGTGGTCACTGTCCCTGCAGCCACCGCGGCCTTGGAGCAGTTGGGTATTGATACGCTAGGGTTAGATGTGGTTGACCGGCGCGTACTCACCACCATCATTGACCAGTTCAACGGCGGGCCAGTGGGGTTGAGCACCGTGGCGGCAACCACTGGTGAAGACATGCAGACACTGGAAGACGTGGTGGAACCCTTCCTCCTGCAAATGGGCTTGCTGGTGCGCACACCCCGCGGTCGGGTCGCCACGCCCATTGCCTACCAGCACTTGGAGCGGGACATGCCCAAGGATTTGCAGCAGCGGTTGGTGTGAGAGGGGGGTGCGTGTAACGACGCGCACAAAAACAAGCACGCATAAAGAGTGCAGGCTGTTTTTTGGTTCCGTGTTACAGCGGAATTTCCTCTGTTAGATAAATACTTGGTGGTAAATACAAACCAGCACAGCAAGCCTGCCTCGCCGGCAAGGCGGGCTGTGCACCTACGCTGTAATACCGTCTTCTGCAGCTTCCAATGACATGCTGGAGCTCGCAACTAAAAATTGTTGCAGGATTCCAGGATCTCTACAGCTTTACGGCTCTATGGCTTACGGCTTCCCCCTTGCCCCTGCTATACTACCCCCATGGAATTCAGCGCGTCGCTCATGCTCATCCCCTTCATTCTCCTCCTGCTGGCGTGGGGATTCTTTAGCGTGATTGCCATTCGGCAGGTGCTGCGTTTTGGGTTCCTCACACCGGTGGCCGTGCTCTCCTCCTGCGCATATTTAGCGTTCTCGCTCATCATCGTTACCCTGGTCGTGACTGAACTTCGGGGTGTTGATTGGTCCACAGTTGTGATCGTCCCGTTCCCTTCATTCTCCAGTACCCCAACCCTATGAGGCTGCGCCCGACATTCCCTGGGATGGTCCCAGGGGAGAAGGTTGTCCTCCTGCTGCACCGGCACTGGGTTTTTGGTTTACGGCTGATCCTCGCGCACTTCGTTTTCATTATCCCCCCGCTCGTTGCTTGGTGGGTACTGGGGCGGTACTCCACGGTCCTCGTGGATGGCACCAGTGCGGCGTACGCTTTTACCATTCTCCTCTTTGGGGTTTACGCGCTTTTCTGGGCGCTCGCCTTCTTCATTGCGTGGCTGAATTTCTACCTTGATACGTGGATCATCACTAATGAGCGGATTATCAACATTGAGCAGCTGCGGCTTTTCTATCGCACTGTTTCCGAGCAGAAGCTGTTTCGGGTGCAAGATGTCACTACTGATGTGCACGGTTTTTTTGCGGGCATGTTTCGGTACGGGAATGTGAGTATCCAGACTGCCGCAGAAAAAGAGCGTTTCGTCTTTGAGCAAGTTCCACACCCTGAGGAAGTAGCGAAGACGATCATGCATCTCTTGGAATCCATTGAATCACAAATTGGCTTGGACGCGATGGCCAAGATTGAAGGAGATATTCCTCCACCACCCCCTACGACGCGTTCCCAACCGCCGACAACCCCGCCCGCTCCAAAAGCACCAACCGGCTTAGCTGGGTAGCGAATCCCAGCCAGTACTTCTGCTGCCGGCTGGCTTCCAGTTCCACAGAAAAATTCTGCCACACCGTTGGCTGCAACTGTAGCCGGGATTTTGCGCGATCACTATCAATATCAGCTAAGCAGGCACTAAGCCGAAACACCGCATCCCAGTTCGCGCCGGCACTTTCTGCATCGATCGTTCCCTGGATGCTATCCCAGTCCGCATCCGTCACCAGTGCAGGTCGAAAGCGATCTGCGTCCGCGGCATGCAAGTGCATGGCATGAATAGTGAACGCTGCCCAGCTTTGGGCTGCTCGGTGCGTTTCCAAAACACCCAGCATGGCCGCCCACAAATCTTCAGGAACCACCAAGATTGCCCCTCGGGCTGGGTCAAGTTTCTTGAGGTGCGCCAGCCAGGCAGCAACATTTTGCCAGTCTGATGTTGCCTCAACGCGGGAGAGTTCACCAATGAGTCCCTCCCAGTCTGCGTCTGTCACTTCTAATTGCCGCGCACGTTCGGGATCAATCATCATGAGGTGCGCGCCGAGCCAAGCAAAGTCGTGCCAGCGACGGCTTGTTGATGCATTACTCAGTTCTTGCACCATCGCCGCCCAGGTATCACCATCCAGCAGTGCTGTCGCAGGTTTGAACATGCAGGAAGTATAGCAGGGTGGTGAAGAAGCTATAAAGCTATAGAGCCATAGAGCTGTAAGATCTTTGATGGCTGTACATTCGATTGGAAAACGTAAAATCATAAAGCAGGCGTCCTGCCCGCACTTTGGGTCAGATTACGACTGAAAACAAGGATGTCCGTCCATACCCACGCCCTCCATCTATACTTCTATCTAAACCTACACCTTCTACCTCAGCTAATACACCTTCCGTAAATCAACACCCGTGTAGTAATTCTTCAAAATCCAGTCGTAGGTTTTTGCTTGATCCTTGGCGTACTTTAAGGCACCGAAGGCAGACATGCCCACCATGTGATTGCCGTCGCCGCCTTTTATGTAGGTTGCTGGGTACGGTGGCGTGGTGCAGGTGCCAATGGCGTCTGGCACGGTGAGCAGGTACGGGAAGTAGATTTGGTCATACCCCCAGACCTCAGGGATACTCCGCGTCCGACCATCGGTGCAGGAGGAGTAGGCGGCGACAATGGCACCCACGGTGTTCTTCGGTGAGACTGCGGCTGTGTGTGTTGCAACGACCCCTCGCGTCGCGACCACCGCGGCAACCAAGTTGGGCACTTTCAGCTCGTACCCGTAGCCGCGGTAGACTTGGTCCGTTGTCGCGTTGATATCGTAGAATTCATCCGCATGCTTGGTTTTTCTGAGGTTGTGAAACAGAGCGTACGTCCGTGCGGCGACCACCAAGCTCTTCATAAATTCCGTGGGCCCAGTATTCCCGGTTTCCGCCAAGCCGCTAACGTACTGCTCCATGGGGAGTTCGTTTATGAGCCACACTTTCCCCGTTGCTGGCGTTGAGCGAAGTTCCAAGATATTCCGGAATTTGTTGTACTGGCTGTTCCAGCTTGTCACCGTGAGGATCGCTGCTTCGGTTTTCCCATATACGCGGAGGGGACCTGGTGCAACAATAGTAACGCCGTTGGCCGTGACGCTGTACCCAGTTTTGGCGTACGTCATCCGCGCAATGCTATTGGGTGCAAGTTCAGCCACCTGCGCACCATTTGCATCAGTAATGACTGCCACCCGATCACTGGACACTTCCACCCAACCATCGGACGTGGTCACCACGCCAACGCGCACGGTTGGCTCAGCAGCCAGCACTGCGCCTGCTCCTTCCACCACCGGCGCAGGCACAACCACCGTCAGCGTCACTTCGCCATTCACCACGCGGGTCAAGTTTGGAACCACAATCTGCGCGGCTTGGCTAAATTCGCCGTACGCATCGGGTGCTTGTAAGGCAAAGCGGAACGTCCCCTTCTTGCCCGGTTTTACTTCGTTTGTAGTCAATCGGCCAATCACGGTTTTGGAAATCCAGTTGGCATGGTAGAACGCGCTGGGCTTGGATGGGTCGACTACAGCCAGGACAACAGCGCCGATGCCTGTCCGTTTCCACGTTTGGGTTCCAGTATTCGTCACGGTAAAGGAAAAGGTTTTCGCTTTCCCTTTGGGCATGGTAAAAGTGGTGTCGGTGGAAACGCCACCGCTCATGCGGTAAAGCGCGGTGCTGGGGTTGTCTGCTCGCAAGAGGAGTTCAAATGCGCCGCCGGGCATCCAGTCGATCCCTTTGATTGCGAGAGAAAACTGTTCTCGGTACTCCCCCGCTTTGGTGGGTGCGCGGAGTTTGAAGCTAAGGCGAACCGTTTCCCCTGGCTTCACATTTTTCGTCAGTTTTACTGGCCGGTTAAATGCATTCCAGGATTTGTCCCGGAGCTTGGTCGTGGTATTTGGCACAAGCTCTTTCCCTTGGAGGCGGACAGGATTGAGCGCCACCAGATTACTCCCATTAGCCAACCAGGTTTTGGTGCCGGTATTCTTCACTTCAATCCAGAAGTCCACGGCAGCTTTGGGTTCTACAAATAGCGCATCTGTGGAACGTTGCAGAATTTCTGCGCGATAGGCCGGGGTACTGGGCTTCTTCGCGGTTGCCGCGTTGCTGGTCAGCGGTAGCGCGATTCCGAAAATGACAAACAGCGCCCCAAAAATTTTCAGGGCGTGTCCATGGAAGTTGTTGCGTGGCAATGCGTTACTATTTTTCATTTCCACACTTGCATCATAGCATGAAAAGTGATCAAATGTCAATTCGCTCGACAGTACGATTATGCTAGTGTACTAGTATGTCTCTCACAAAAGCTCTCGTTTGGAATTCAGGGGTTCAAGTTGCTGGGAAAGCAGCGAGCACGGCCTTGGGGTTTGTGGTTATTGCGATTGTGGCGCGGGCGTTGGGACCCACCGGTGCCGGGCACTACTATACGGCTTTGGCGTTCTTGCAGATCATTGGCGTCCTGGCGGATCTGGGTTTGTACATCGTGCTGATTAAAAAACTCGCGGAAGATCCAACCAATGCTGATGCCTGGGCGAGTACGGCATTTACCCTTCGGCTGATCACCGCCGCCGCCATTCTCATTATCGCTCCGGTGGTGGGGGCGCTGACCAGCTACCCCGGCGATGTGAAAGTTGGCATTGCTATTGGTGCTTTCTCGACGTTTGCCATTGTGGTGAACCAAGTGCTGGTGGGGATTTTTCAGCGCGGGTTGCAAATGGGCCGGGTCGTCATTGCTGAAATTGTGGGTCGGGTGGTGCTCCTGGGGGCAACACTCGCGGTCGCGGCTACTCACCCAACCGTGCCGTGGGTGCTGGGCGCGGTGGCTATTGGGGCTTTAGCAAACCTCGCCTTCAGTTTTTGGTTTAGCCGTGGGCTGGTCCGCATTCGGTTGGTCTGGGATAAGCTGCGGATGATGACCATTGTTCGCGAAGGTTGGCCCATTGCTTTGTCCGTTGGGTTCAACCTTGTCTATTTCAAAACCGACATGCTCGTCCTTGCTGCAACCCACCCAGCCAGTGATGCCGGGCTCTACGGGCAGGCGAATAAAGTCCTGGAAGTGTTGGCAACGTTTCCAGCAATGCTCGCTGGTCTGCTCACACCGATTTTGGCCAATGCGTTTGCCAGCCAGGATCGGCAGCGTTTCCGTTCCATTCTCCAACGTGCTGTGGATGGGCTGGCGCTTCTCGCCTTCCCGCTGGCCGTGGGCACGCCGTTCGTTGCTGTGCAGGTGATGCGGCTTTCTGGCGGCGAAGAGTTCACCGCTGCTTCTGGTGCGCTCACCGCGTTGATGGTTGCGACTGCGGTCATCTTCTTTGGAAACCTTTTTGCAAACACCGTGGTGGCGGTTGGTCAGCAGCGCCGCATGCTCTGGGGGTACATGGCTGTGGCCATTGGTGCACTCGTTGCGTACTTGCTTGCCATTCCAGCAGTAGGCATGATGGCGGGCGCGTACATTCGGGTGGCCAGCGAAGTGGTAATCACCGTCATTGCCATGCTCTTGGTTTTTCGTACGGTGCATATTCGGTTGGATGTACGGGCGTGCTTTCGGATTGCGCTGGCCTGCGTGGCCATGGCACTAGTACTGTGGGTGACGCCAACCTGGCTGCTCCTCCCACGTCTCGCACTTGCTGTTGGGGTGTACGGCATTGCGCTCCTCCTCCTTCGCGCCATTCCCTCCGAACTCCTCGGCTCGTACCTCAAACGTTTTGCGTATGCGCGTTAGTATTGATTGCCAAGCGCTTGCAGGAAAGCAGACCGGTTTTGGTACGTACCTGAGCCAACTTTTGCCTGCGCTGCGGCACGTCGCCGGGCCAGACGATACGTTTCAGGAAATTCGGAACATCACCAAAGACCTCCGCACACCCAGCCGGATGCTGTGGGACCAAGTTCGTTTACCGCTGGCGGCTATGCGGCAACGGCCAGACGCGCTGTTCGTTCCTGCTTTCACTGCGCCCCTGCTCTGGCGAGGAAAATTGGTGGTTACCTGTCACGATGTCATTGGCATGATTTTCCCGCAGTACTTTTCCACGAGCGCGCAGCTGTACTGGAAGACCTTGCTGCCAGCGAGTTTGCGGCATGCTGACCATATTCTGACTGTTTCCACGGCCAGCAAGCGAGACATTGTGCGTTTGGTGGGCATTCCCGAATCACGCATTACCGTTACTCCGCTGGCGGCGAAGAGCGTCTTTCAGCCGCAAACTAACCCAGCATTGCTGACACAGGTGCGCCGGACGCACAATCTCCCGCGTCCTTTCTGCTTGGCTGTGGGGACGTTGGAGCCGCGGAAGAACCTGCCTTTCCTCATTGAAGCTTTTGCGACGGCGAAGCGTGAAGACCATGATTTGGTCATTGTGGGAAAGCGCGGTTGGGATGCGGATAATGTTGACCAGCGCATCAAGCAGTTGCACCTGGGTGATCGCGTGCGGATTGTGGAATACGTTGCTGAGGACGAGGTCGTGCAATTGATGGCAGGCGCCACAGCATTACTGTTCCCATCCCGGTACGAAGGGTTTGGCCTGCCAGTGCTGGAAGCAATGGCGTGCGGAACACCGGTGGTTGCCAGCACTTCCTCATCGGTGCCTGAGGTAGCCGGTGAAGCAGTGCTGTACGCTGACCCCGCTGACCTGGATGCTTGGCGCACGCACATCAGCAATGTCATTGGTGACCAAGCCTTGCGTGACAAACTTCGCGCAAGTGGGTTGCAGCGCGCCAAGCAATTTACGTGGGAGAATACTGCACAGCGTACCCTCGCCGTTTTGCATGACGTATGCAAAGTCTAAGTATCGCCTGGACGCGGGGACGGCTGTGGCTGCTAGTCAGTGCTGCACTGGTTGCGAGCATCCCTATTGCCTGGGCTGCAAGCCGTGCGCCATTGCTCGTGCTGGGCGGCATTGTTGGGCTCATCGCGCTGGGCCTGTGCATTATGCGTCCGTGGTGGGGCATGCTGGGTGTCATTTTCTTGCTGCCATTTGAACGCATAGGCTCAATTGATCTGGCTGGTATAACAATCCGGCCCAGCCAAGTGCTGGCCGTGTGCGTGCTGGTGGCCTGGCTGATCCGCGTGCTCATGCGCGGGCGGCTGCGCTGGGAAGCGCAGCCCCTGCTGTGGCCCATGCTAGCATTCCTTGCGGTGCAAGCAATTGCGCTCACGCATGCAGCTAACCCCACACGGGGTATTGCCGTCTTTGCTTTTACCACATTCACCTTTGCCGTCTGCCTGGTGGTGCCACAGCTGGTGCGCTCCGAAGCGCACGCCCGCGCTGTCATTCTCACTTTGTCCATCAGCACGTTCCTCGTTGCAGGGTTTGGCCTTTTCCAGTTCCTCGGTGACTTTGCGGGTTTGCCCACGTCGGTGACTGGCTTACGCGATTTGTACACCAAAGCTGTGCTGGGTTTCCCCCGCGTCCAATCCACCGCGCTGGAGCCGCTCTACTTTGCAAACTTCTTATTGCTCCCACTCTCTTTCCTCACCGCGCTCCTCTTTGGTCGTGAAGCGCGCCGCGGGCTGCTTGGCATTCCTCTGCTCCTCGTCGCTGGTTTGGCCTTCGTGCTCACGGTCGCACGGGGTGGGTACATTGCCTTTGCTGCGAGCCTCGTCGTAATTTTAGCGTTGTCCTGGCGGCAGCTCCTGCACCCTGGCCGTATCCTCGCCTTCGGTGCTGGTGCGGTGATCATTGGCGTGTTCGCACTGCAGTTACTCAATTTGGGCACCGACGCTTTCTCCGCGCAGAAGTTTTCTGACCACGTCCGGAACCTCTTCACCGGTGCATCGTACGAGGAACGCATTGAAACATTTTCGTTGGCGCAGCAGGCTTTTCGTGAACAGCCCCTGGTTGGCATTGGTCCTGGGCAATTTGGTCCGTACGCATCCATCAATCCGTTTTACCAACCCAAAGACGGTTGGAAAATTGTGAATAATCTTAGTCTAGAATTACTCGCCGAGACTGGGTTGATTGGAACGGTAGCCATTGTGAGTGCGTTTTTGCTCCTGCTTCTCCGAAGTGTTCGCGCCTTGCGAACAAAACCGCAGCCGTACACCCGGGCGCTCATTGTTGGCGGTACCGCGGTGGTCGTGGGCATCTTGGTGCAATACCAAACATTTTCTATCCTCTACATTATGCACGTCTGGGTAGCGATGGGTTTGCTCATCGCGTTCCAAAATCTCGCTCTGCGGAAACCAGTGATGTCCCATGTCTGACTGGTTCCTCCTTGGATGGGTAGCACTAAGCCTTGCTGCAGGCGCGGTTGCGTGGTGGCGGCCGCAAGCTGGCGCACTCTTGTTAGTCTTCGCGTTGCCGGCATACCAAGTACGTGGGAGCATTTTCCACCTCCCAACAACCCTGTTGGAGGGCGTTCTGTTGCTCACGGTTGCTGGTGCGGTGCTACACTGGTGGTCTGGCCGGTCGCCCTGGCCGCGGATTCCCGGCAGATGGCTACTTTTTGCCGGTAGCTGGGCGGGGGTTGGGGTGGTGGGTCTCCTGGCTGCACCAGATCACTGGCAGGCGCTGGGGTTGTGGCGGGCGTACTTTCTGGAACCGTTGCTCACCATCCCCCTCTGGTTGTCCATTGCCACGTCGGAGACTTGGCGTTTTCGGCTGCTCAACGTCGTGGCGGTGCAGTTGATTATGGTGGGCAGCATTGCTGTACTCCAGCGGCTGGGGTTGGTGTGGAGCCCAAGCCCCTGGATTGGGGAAAGTCCAGCGCGCGTTACGAGTTGGTTTGCGTACCCAAATGCTGCTGCGCTCTACGTTGCGCCGCTCGCTGCGTACCTTTGTAGTGCGGCAATTCGCTTCCGCGAGCGTCTTTTGGTTGGGCAAAGTAGCCTGTGGATAACTGCCGCACTTTTTGGTTTTTTCACTTGTTTCTTGGTGTACTCGCGCGGTGCACTCTTTGCGCTTGGAGTTGGCATTGTGCTGACTAGTTTTTGGTCGGCATATCGAAAGCGTTGGTGGGCAGTTATTGCGCTAGTCATCATCCTTGGCTTCCTCCTTCCACCCACACGCCAGGTACTCACGAAGGTTTTGACCAAGCAAGACACCTCCACTGACGTGCGGTCCGTGCTCTGGCAAGGGACATGGCGCTTGATCCGCGCAGAACCAATAACCGGCGCTGGTTTAGGTGGGTTCCCAACTGCGTACCCGAAGTACAAACTCCCGCAGCACATTGAATTTTTGCAGTACCCGCACAATGCGCTGCTCAATGTGTGGACCGAACTAGGCATACTCGGCCTTGCCGTCACCTGCATCGGCCTTTTCGGGCTTGGTGTAGCCCTTTTTCAAGGCATACGCGGCCGCGCCTCATGGGCAGCGCCAGCACTCGTTGCATGGACCGTGCTCCTCCTGCATGGCATTGTTGATGTGCCGTACTTCAAAAATGATTTAGCGGTGATGGCAGTCCTCCTGGCGGTACTCGCAGTGTCTGCGCCAACGGGAGAAAACAAAAACGTCGTTCGCCACTGATCGGCTACGACGTCCTTGTCGCCTCGGCATCACGCACAAGGTGCGATTGCCGAGGAAGAGAAACGCGTTTAGCGCTTCTTTTTCTTTTTTGCAACTTTCTTTTTCTTCGTTGCTTTCTTGGTCTTCTTTACCTTTTTCTTTGCCATGGTGGTCGCACCTCCTTCCAATAAAAGCGTTAGTGACGCTGTTGGTCAACGCTCATGCGAACGTAAGGAAAGTGTAGCACAAAAAAACGTACTACACAATGAAGTGTTTGTACTGTCAAGCGCACATTGTGTGTGAATATTTTTTTAATTTTTTATAAACCGCGACATTATTGTTCAAATTTTTTTCAAGAAAAAAAGAAAGGAGCGATTATTTTCGCTCCCCGCATACTACCATTACCGGCTCGCGCGACCGGCGCGCTTCCGATCATTTGGATCAAGTAAACGTTTGCGGACGCGAACGCTCTTGGGGGTTACCTCCACCAATTCATCGTCACCAATGTACTCCAGCGCAGATTCCAGCGTGAGGAGGCGTGCGGGTGCCAATTGAATGGCTTCATCCGCACCCGAAGCGCGCATGTTGGACAGGCGTTTCGCCTTACAAATGTTCACTTCAATATCCTCATCGCGGCTATTCTGGCCCACAACCATGCCCTGGTAGACGGGGGTTGCGGGGCCAATGAAGAGCACACCGCGACCCTGCGCAGCCTCCAAGCCGTAGGCATTCGCTTCGCCGGCTTCAGTTGCAATCAGCGAACCATGCGGGAAAGGGTTCATATCCCCGGCTGCCGGGCGGTACCCTTCCACCAGGTGGTGCATGATGACCGTCCCCCGCGTGTCGGTGAGCAAGACGCTCTTCAAGCCAATGAGTCCACGCGTTGGAATTTGGTACTCCAGGTGGGCTTCCCCGTTGGGCGTGACTTCCAGGTGCGTGAGTTCGGCACGACGTTTTCCCACTTCAGCAATGACCTGACCTTGGTACTCTTCGGGAACATCGATGGTGAGCTCTTCCCACGGTTCATGCAGTACGCCGTTCACCTCTTTGGTGATGACGCGTGGCTGGGCAATTTGCAATTCAAAACCTTCACGGCGCATGGTTTCAATGAGGACGCTCAGGTGGAGTTCGCCGCGACCGGAAACGAGGAACTGGTCGGAACCGCTGGTCACTTCCACGCGGAGGGCAACGTTCGTTTCCAATTCTTTGGCGAGCCGGGCTTGGAGGTGACGGGAGGTGACAAACTTCCCTTCCTTTCCGGCAAACGGACTATTGTTCACGCCAAAGGTCATTTGAATCGTTGGCTCATCAATAGCTACCGGCGGCAAAGGGCTGGGATTGGTTGCGCTCGTCACGGTTTCGCCAATGCGAATGTCGTCAAAACCTGCCACGGCGACAATATCGCCAACGGTTGCGGAGGGGACGCTCACGCGATCGAGGCCATGGTAGACCAGTAAATCTGTAGCTTTGGCTTTGGTTAGGCCCTTATCTAGTCGGGCAAGCGCAACTTCCTCTGCCCGGGTGATGGTGCCGGCGGTCACCTTGCCAATGCCCATGCGACCCTTGTAGTTGTCGTAGGCAATGGCGAGAACCAGAATTTGCAAAGGCGCTTGGGGGTCGCCTTGGGGTTCGGGAACATTTTTCACAATGGTTTCAAACAGCGGTTGCATATCTGTCCCTGGAAAAGCTATGTCCAGGGTTGCTTGGCCATGGACGGCTGCGGTGTAGACAATGGGAAATTCGAGCTGCTCATGCGTGGCGCCCAGTTCGACGAATAAATCAAACGTCCGGTTTACCACGTGTTCAACCTGGGCGTCCTTTCGGTCAATTTTGTTAATGACCACAATGGCACGATGGCCAAGCTCCAGCGCTTTCCGCAGCACGAATTTGGTTTGGGGCATGGGTCCCTCTTTGGCATCAATGAGGAGCAGCACGCCGTCGACCATCCGGAGGGTTCGCTCCACTTCGCCGCCAAAGTCAGCGTGGCCAGGCGTATCAACAATATTAATAGTCGTGTCGTGGTACACCACGCTGGCATTCTTCGCCTTAATGGTAATGCCACGCTCGCGCTCCAAGTCCATGGAGTCCATGATTAAATTCCCACCCTCTGTGGCTTTGCTGACGGCGTGGGTTTGCTTGAGCAGCGCATCAACCAGCGTGGTTTTGCCGTGGTCAACGTGGGCGATAATGGCGACATTACGGAGAGGCATGCTGTGCTGTTGTTATAGGGAAAAGCCGCACCTCTGCGGCACAAGCAGTGTAGCCGAGCGAGGTCGTTTGGTCAACCATGTATACTGGGAGGGCCACAGAGCTTTCGCCGCATAACCAAGACACTCCCATGATGCTTCTCCTTCGTTGGTGCATCAATGCCCTCCTCGTCCTGCTCGTCGCGTACGTCGTGCCCGGTATTCACGTCGCCTCGTTTTGGAATGCCCTGTGGGTCGCCCTGGCCTTTGGGGTTATCAACGCCGTGGTTCGCCCGATTCTGCTCATCCTTACCCTCCCCATTTCCCTCATAACCCTAGGATTATTCACCCTGGTGCTCAATGCCGCCCTGTTTTGGTTCGTCAGCACAGTGGTCAAAGGCTTTACGGTCGACAGTTTCCTCGCAGCTTTTGTGGGCTCTTTGATCTTGTGGCTCGTAAGCTTTGTAACAAACCGGCTGTTGCATGTCACCAAGGCAGTAGCGTAGGGAAAAAAGGTTATCCACATTTAGCCCACACCCCCGCTAGTCGTAGCAGGGGTGTCTTTTTTTGCCTAAGGTTAGCCAAAATGTAACTTTACGCTCGCTTGCCTTCCCTAGGAATGCGGGCGTTTTGCCTTGACATATTGTAGGGATGTGCTAAGGTGCCCCGTTCAAGAGGAACCTCCCGAAATTGGGAGTTTTTCGTATTGATTTTCCCTTATGCATTTTACCCGCAAGCAGTGGCGCCGCATCCGGTTAATCCTCCAGATTTTGGTGGCGCTCCTCACCTGGCAATTCGCGTTTCCGCAGCATGCCTTTGCACAAGTGGTCGAAAGCCCATCTGTGGTTGCTGACCAACCCGCAACCATTCTCCCACCCGATACTGAGGTTGCTCCGGCTGTACCGCTGGCAGCGTTGGAAATCCCTAAACCACCAGTACCAAAGGAGAAGCCCGCTCGACCGGTTGCGAAGGTGCGCCACGTGGTTATGACCGCGTACTCTTCCACTGTTGATCAAACCGATGGTGACCCGTTTACCACTGCCTCCGGGCAAAAGGTACGGGATGGGGTCATTGCCATGAATGGCGTCCCTTTTGGTACCAAAGTGCGAATTCCTGAGAAATTTGGGAATAAGGTCTTCGTGGTGCAGGACCGGATGAACAGCCGCTATGGCTCTTCCCGCGCTGACATTTGGATGAAAACTCGCCATGACGCCAAGCAGTGGGGCGTGAAGCGGGTGAAGGTGGAGATTTTAAAGTAAGGCACTGGGCTGACGCATCTCGCGTCAGTCTATTGTTAGTGGTAGGATTTCTGCAGGCCAGGATGGTTCCGCCATGTGGCGGGATAAACTCCATTGGTGGCCTCTTGGAAAAAATAAGCCGCCG
>CAZBMC010000005.1:0-22665 GCA_964493065.1 uncultured Gammaproteobacteria bacterium | reverse complement strand
CCTTGGTTACCAAATTGGGCAGTTCCAGTCTTTCCACCTGCTGGCGCACTGAGCGACTGCAACCTGCGGGCGCTGCCGTTCGTCACTGCTTGGCGCATTGCTTCCCGCACAGTTTGCACAGCTTCGGGATGTGCGGTTGTCTGGCGCAATGCAGTGGACTCCTGCGTGCTTGTTGTCTTCCCATCGGCAGAGAGGAATTTGTTCAACACGTGGGGTTTGTACAATGTGCCGCCATTGGCAATGGCACTCGTTGCAAGTGCCATTTGCAACGGCGTAACGAGGAGATCTCCTTGGCCAATGGCAAAGTGGTAGGTATCCCCAATGTACCAAGGTTCTTTCTTGGTTTGCTCCTTCCACGCTTTGGAGGGCAGGAAGCCACCGCGCTCGCCTGGCAAATCAATCCCCGTTGGCGCGCCTAAACCAAACGCACGCGCATACTGCGTCATGCGATCAATACCCAGACCCTCAAACGTGTCCGTCCCACCACCAATAGTGTAGAAAAAAGTATTCACGGAATCGGCGATTGCTTTCCCAACATTGGTGCTCCCGTGTCCGCCTGCTTTCCAATCCGGGAAGAACCACTTATCAATCCGTATACCACCAGTACTCATAATGGTGGTACTGGGTGAAATGATCCCCTGATCCAATGCTGCAGCCGCAATGATGGGCTTCACGGTTGAACCCGAGGGATACTCACCGCTCAGCGGTCGGAAGTACAGCGGCCGTTTTGGGTCATCAATGAGTTTTTTGTAGGCATCCTGACTCAGACCACTGACGAACGTATTTGCATCGTAACTTGGCGCGCTGACCATCGCAATCACGCCACCGGTTCGGGGGTCAATTGCAACTGCTGCGGCACCGGAATTTGGCAGGTGGCGAATGGCGGCATTCGCTGCATCTGACAGTGCCTTCTGCACGTCAAAATCCAGGGTTGTTTGGAGGGTTTGGCCAGGTTGCGGATCTTGCGCGGTAATAACCTTCTGCTCGCGTAATTCTGCATTGACTTCGACTGACGCTTTTCCGCTGATACCCCGGAGTTGCGCTTCGTAGCTGAGTTCCAAACCGGTTTTGCCAATGACATCACTTTTCCGATACTCACGATTCGCCTTCGCACGCAACGCATCCCACTCTTCCTTCGTCAACTTCCCGGTGTACCCAAGAACTCCAGCGAAGAGCGTATTCCCCAGGTAGTGCCGCCGGGGCGTCGCATCAACACGGACAGCTGGTTCATCCTGCATATCCAGCTTGAGATGCATTGCCTCTGCGTAAGTCAAATGGTCTCGTAGCGAGAGAAATTCAGTGGTTCGCGCATTTTCGCCAGCAATGATTGCTTCAATATCAGCCACGGGTACTGCAGCCGCGGTTGCAATGCGTTGCAGGTGTGCTGCGCGTTCAGTTTCGGCTTTTGGCAAATCCGCAGGGATGATGCCAAAAGTAAACTCTGCAACATTTTCTACCAGTGCTTTCCCATTTCGGTCGGTGATGATACCGCGTGGTGCCGGGGTCGTGATGATACGCAGCCGATTATCTTCTGCCGATGCGCGGAATGACCCACCATGCACAACCTGCAACCATGCGCCACGGAAGAGCAGACCACCCAAGATCAATACGCAGGCAACCGCGAGCCCAAAGAAGCGTCGACCGTACACTTGGTGTTTGATCGTCGGGACATCGGAGGTAAGCGCTTCAAGCGATGCATCTTCTAGTTCGAAGCTTCGAAAATTTCGAACCACGCGTGAACGCCCTAAACCAGAGGTAGGAACGAGGTCAAAAGGATTAGCGTGCGCCATAGAAGAATCGTTGGTGCGTGTGACGGGAAATCCACTGCCAGAGGATGCCGATGCAAAGTATGCTACAGATTTCAACGCCCAGGAGAATGCTATTACTCCCAGTTTGCCATCCTGAACGAACCGAGGTTGTAGTAAAGCCGAAAAGGTTTGCGAGCGCAAGACCGCCAGCAGTACTCCCAACCCGCGTGAGTGCTGCCACTAGAGCTAAACCCATGAGTGACGCCGTACTCTGGTTGGTAAGCCACGAACGTTGCACCAGCCAACTTACGCCCCACACACAGAGCACGGTGAGGCTGACGAGTGGGAATTGCACTGGGTGCACCAGGTCAACCAGCAAAGCACTGGGGAGGATGACGCTACTCAAAAGGTCTTGCCGATCTCGCCAAATTGCGACGACGGTCAAAACCGCCAAAAATGCGGGCGTCCAGGCATACGGGGTTAGTGCAGAAAGACCAGTTTGCAATGCGAAGCAGAGAACGATTGCGATGACTCGGAGGAAGTACTTCGTCATTGCACGAGTATGGTGAGAACGGAAAGCCGGTCATACGCAGTCGCAGGTAAAACAGTAGCGCTTTGGAACAGCGCCCCTGGTTGGACGTCGATGTTCGTGATACTCCCAATCAGCAAGCCGCTGGGGATGCTTGGTTGGACGTCTGCGGTGATAACGAGGTCGCCGGATTTCAATTCTTCATTTTGCGGAACCAGAGTAAGCCGCAAACCTGTCCCCCGCTCCCCAACCACGATCCCTGGGGGACCATCTGGTTTGCGTGTACGGACGGCAATATTTGTACTACTGGATGTGAGGAGCTGGACTGACGCAGTACCGTCCGCAACTTCACGGACCATACCCACCAGTACACCCGCTGGCGCCAAGACTGCTGCACCCTGCCGGATCCCTTTCTGCTGCCCAGCATCGACCAGGAGCTCCTGTGCATTCACCGAAGACCGACCTATGACGTGGACAGGCACCCCTTGCAGATTGCGACGCTCAATGAATTCCTTCTCGGTGCGTACAAGGTTGAGATCAACAAGTTGCTGCTGCGATTGCGCTAAAGCTCGTTGCGTTTCTGTTAACTGCTCTTGGAGGCGTAGTAATTCTGCTTTTGTGTCTCTCGTGGTTTTTCGCTGAGCTAAACGAACATCAACCCATTTGAAAACACTGTACGCTACTCGCCCAACGGGGGCAACCACGCGCGCTGCCAGTCCTCGCGCTGGTTCAAGAATACCAACTACTAATGCGAGCATGATGAACAGGCTCGCAACGACGGTCCAACCGCGGCTGGAAAGGCGAAAGACGGCCATGCGTTAACGTTTTACCCCACTCCCAGAGCCATCTGAGGAGAGTACGAGGATATTCCGGAGCGTATCTAACTCTTCCAACACAATGCCGGTTCCTCGGACAACTGCGGTCAATGGATCATCGGCAACATGAACAGCGATTTTCGTTTCCCGTTGAATCCGCTCTGGCAAACCCCGGAGCAGCGCTCCACCTCCGGTGAGGAGAATCCCGCGGGTATGAATATCAGCAACTAATTCAGGTGGCGTCGCTTCAATGACTGTGCCAATACTCTCAACCAGTTGATTAAGATTCCGCGCCAAGGCCGCGCGAATGTGTTCACCGGTGATAGTAATTTCTTTTGGCAAACCGGTGATGAGATCACGTCCACGCACCTTCGTTTCCAATTGGTCGTGCTCTTCAATGGCAGAACCAATGGCTATCTTCACATCTTCAGCTGACCGCTCTCCAATGAGCAAATTGAAATGCTCCCGCGCGTACTGAATGATACTGGCATCAAATGCATTCCCAGCATTCCGCAGACTTCGCCAGGTAACCACTCCACCCAAGGAGATGACTGCGATGTCAGTGGTGCCGCCGCCGATATCTACAACCAGTAATCCAGCTGCTTCTTGCACCGGCAACCGGGAACCAATAGCAGCAGCCATAGGCTGCTCAATGAGGAAAACCTCACGCGCACCAGCGTGCAAGGTTGCATCTTCCACGGCTTTCCGTTCCACTTCGGTCACACCCAGAGGTATGCCAATGACCACACGAGGACGTGGAACCAAGGTAAAACCTTCTTTGTGCACCTTTTCAACAAAGTAACGCAACATCTTCTCAGTAACTTCAAAATCTGAAATCACCCCATCAACCATGGGTTTGGCAGCGATAATGTGGCTTGGGGTCTTCCCAACCATTTTTCGCGCATCCGCACCCACAGCCAGAATCTGCTCCGTGCGCGTGTTCACCGCAACCACCGATGGTTCGTTGATCATTATCCCCCGACCTTTGACGTACACCAGCGTACTGGATGTACCAAGGTCAATACCCAGATCCCGAGAAAATTTTCCTAAGAAACGGTCAAAAATCATACAGTGTGAATTGCCGTGAGAGCGTGGTGCACAGAGACAACTTTCGTTTCGCCAGTTCGACGTTCGGTGAGCTCGACGTTGTTACCATGTCGTTCACTGCAGACGATTCGCCAAGGCATGCCCAACAAATCTGCGTCCTTCAATTTGAACCCTGCAGAAACGTCTCGGTCATCTACTAAGATGTCACGCCCCTTCGCTTGGCTCTGCTTTTCCAATGCCAACGCATTTGTGGTGCCCTGTGACCCGCTACCCAAAATAATGACGTGCGCTGCAAAAGGTGCGGCTGCAACCGGCCACACTAATCCTTTTGCATCTGCAAATACTTCTGCCAGGGTACCAACCAGACGCGAAATGCCAATACCGTAACTTGCAACGTACAGTGGCTGGACCTTTCCCTTCGCGTCAACTGCTGTAAGTTTCATTGAGCTCCCGTACGCATTGCCAAAGTTGAAGGTGTTACCAACTTCAATTGCCTTCACAATTTTTGCCTCTGCCTTACAGCTTGGACATTGGGTAGATTCGCCCAGCTCAACATTCTGCGCGTAGCCACATGTAGTACAGGTCAGAATCCGATCTTCACCTGCGTCACTCATGACCTGAAACTCATGCGAGTGCTGCTTGGTGAAACTCCCACCGGAAGCTTCGGTCACCAGTGCATTCAACCCAAAGCGAGAAAAAATGCGCTTGTACGCTTCTTGCACTTTTTGGTAGTAGGCGGCATGCGCTTCGGCATCGATGTTGAAAGAGTACAAATCTTTCATTAAAAATTCACGGCCGCGGATCACACCCGACTTTGCCCGCGCTTCGTTCCGAAATTTCCACTGGATTTGGTACAGAGCCTGGGGAATATCACGGTAGCTTTGCACACCCCGACGAACCAGATCGACAATGACTTCTTCATGTGTGGTCGCTAAACCAAAGGGGTGTCCCGTTTGATCCTTCCACTGGTACATGACTTCCTTCCCCAACGTGTGCCAGCGCCCGGTTTCTTCCCACACGCTTGGCACTTGGAGTGCGGGCATGAGCACTTCTTGGGCGCCAATCGCGGCATGCTCTTCGCGAACCACGTCCGCTACGCGGTTGAGTACCCTGAGCCCCAGTGGCAGCCAGGAGTAGGCTCCAGCATGCAGCCGGTCAATATACCCAGCCTGGGCGAGAAGTCGGCCATTCTTCGATGGCTCATCTGACGGTGGTTGCTGCCGCGTGGGAATGAAAAGGTGACTTTGCAACATACGGGGTTAGAAAAGGCGCTGGAAAAAATTTTGTACTGCCGAAAGATTGAGAATATCTCGAAACGTCACAATGGCAATGAGCCCAATGAGAATGACGAAACCGGCGTTGTGAATTTTTGCCTCGAGTAACGTGCTCACGGGTTTCCCACGAAGTTTTTCCAGAAGCAAGAAGAGTAACCGACCACCATCGAGCGCAGGAATGGGAAGGACATTGATGAGCGCAAGGTTCAAGGAGAGAAGTGCGGTAAATTGGAGTAGGTACGCAAAACCAAGACGGGCAACCTGTCCGGTGAGCACTGCAATACCCACTGGCCCGGCTACGTCAGCCCCAACTTCCCTGTGCACAAGCAAATTGACGAAGAAATCTTTGAAAGCAACCACAATGTAACCAAACGAACGGCCAGCAGTGAGCACGCCTTCCCAAAGCGAACGGAAGAAGCCAAAGGAAACCAAACCAGTGTTTGCCAACGAAACTCCAAGGCCTGGTCGGTCGTACCCTTCTAATTTCTTCAACGTCACTGTTAACGTTTGTTCAACCGTACCTCGCCGGATGACGACTGGTACAGCAACTTCGCCTGCCCGCTTTGCCGCTGCCTGCGCGCTGGGAATATCAGAAACCACTTCGCCATTAAGTTGCAGTAGCGCGTCGCCAACCTGCAAACCAGCGGCGGCGGCTGGGCTCGCTTCCGGAACCTCGACAATTTGCACCTGCGGATTCCGAACCGTAGCACCATCTGGAACTCCACCCCCAACGTCCGCCGGCAAACCACGCATAAAACCAATACCGAAGAGGAACGCAGCCAGGACGACATTCATGGTGACGCCGGCCACAATGACCAACGTGCGCTTCCAGGCTTTCTGCGCGAGGAATGTCCCTGGTCCGCGCTCATTCTTGTCTTCACCGTGCAAGCGGACAAACCCGCCCAAGGGAATCCAGTTGATGCTGTACACCGTGTCTTTTCGACGAATCCCCCACAGCCGGGGTGGGAAACCAAAACCAAATTCATCGACTTTGATTCCACACAGCCGAGCCACAACAAAATGTCCAAGTTCGTGAACGAACACCAGGAGACCGAGAACAACAATGAAAATGAGAACTGTGGTCATTCGCTTTTAGATTTGCATGAGTTCCGCATCTTTCCGGTTCGCCATTTCAGTGATTCTGCCAACGAAGTCATCAACAACTTCCTGCAGTGCTTTCTCTTCTGCTTTTTGCATATCTTCAGAAAGGTCGCCATCAGCTTTCGCTTGCTTCACATCCTTCTGTACCGTCTCACGAATACTCCGAATGCTCACTTTCGCTTTTTCCGCTTTCTCCTTCACCACTTTCTGCATTTCCTTTCGCCGATCTTCAGTGAGTGGCGGGAACGCCAAACGAATACTGATGCCTTCAATACTCGGGGTTATGCCTAGCGGCGACGCTTGGATAGCTTTGGCAATTTCCTTGGTGATATTTGGATCGTAGGGCTGAATGAGCAGTTGGGTTGGTTCGGGAGACGTAATCCCAGCCAGCTGCTGCAATGGCGTTGCGCTGCCGTACACTGAAATCAGCAATCCTTCAACCACGGCTGGCGTTGCTCGGCCGGTTCGCAAGGTTTGCAATTCTTCATGGAGGTGATCCAGTACTTTTGCAAAAGCTTCTTGGTGTTGATCAACGAACATACAAATTACTTTTTAGCCACGAGGAGCGTGCCCAGGTACAACGTGCCTGGGCGACGTGGGTGAGCGACGAGGACAGAAAATTGCCGACCAGAGGGGACGTTCTTCAGCGTTTGCCAGGTGGCACCATTGTCCTCAGATTTGTAGAAAGTCGATGCGGCAGTAAAGTAAAGCTCGGTTTCGTCAAACGGATTAATGGCAACAGCGTTCAGTGGTACAGTACTGGCGGGAATCACAGTTGGAACTGCATTCCACGTTGCGCCACCATCACGGGAACGAAACAACCCAGCGTTACTGGTGACGTACATGATGGAAGGTGTTCGCTCCGTAAACGTAAAGTCATTCACTGGCAACGCATTCACCTTTTGCAAGGATTGCGTTGGTTGATCGGTCCACGTGACTCCTGCGTCAGAAGACCGCAATAGTTTTCCAGCGGTTACCAAAAACATGATGCGAGAATCACTTTGGAGAATGACGAAACGCTTCAGGTTCTCACCTGGAAACTGCTGGAGGATGCGCCAGGTTGTTCCTTGGTCGTCACTCTTTAGCATCACCCCACCATCGGTTGTCGCGTAGACATCTCGGTTATCAAAAGGATCGAGCCGCACCTGCGTAATTGCATTTCCGGGTTGGTTGGTGTACACCACACTCCACGTTACCCCGCCATCAGTACTTTTTTGCACAGTATTTTGGTATCCCGCGTACAGCACATTCGTGTCTTTTGGATCGATGCTAAAACCCCGAACGTACCCAATCTTCAAACCCAACTGCGTCCACTGCTCACCGGCATTTTCGCTCACCCATAAACCGTTTTCTAACGTGCTGAGGTACAAGATTTCTGAACTCGTTGGATGAAAGGTGAAGAAGCCAACATTTGTCCCACTAATTGTTTGCTTCCCTTGCGCGGTTTCTTGCACAAATACCTTTTGAGACCAAGCTTCGCCTCGATCAATGGACATGAAAACCCCGCCGTCAGCTTGTTTTTGTGCTTGCGGTGTTCCGCCTCCACCAAGACGTAGGGAACAAGCTGGTAGAAGGAGGATGAGGGCAAAACTGCTAATGAAGAAAAGTTTTTTCATACGCTGTATGGGAGAGACGCGAAAGTTGCTTCAAGGACCAAGCGCGGTTGTGCATTTGACCGTAAGCGGAGCAATGCCGTCCCCACGGCGGGCATTGTTGACCACAGCGATGGGTGCTGACGGACAAAGAGGAAAAGTTGGTGAAGGACTGCTTGGACTCGAGGTATTTCCACAGATAACTCTGCTTTCTTGCCAAGGAGTTGTTGCAGACGGAGCAAACGTGCTGGAAGCGGGAGGGTGAAAAGGCTGTGCATATCACGTTCAGCCTGCTGCTGGTCCGCAAGTGCTTCTGGTGCAGCACACAGCTGTGCCGCATACTGCGCAACGCCCGGGGCAAAATGGACCGCTTGCGTTGCTTGTTCTGTAGAATACCCTGCAGCATGCAATGACTGGATAGCCATTGCCTCAGGAATTGCTTGTACCGCATACCATGCGGTTCGCGAACGAATGGTTGAAAGAACATTCTTCCTATTCGCCGCGGAGAGTACAAAGTAGGTCTGTTCGCCAGGTTCTTCTAAAAGCTTCAGCAATGCATTTGCTGCAGCGCCAGCGCATAACTCAGCGTGGGGCAGAAAAATGATTCGAGGTAGGTCGCCGGCAAGCAATGCTAACGTTTTTCGGAGTTCCCGTATTCGTTCAACGGAAATACTCCGGTGCTCTCCTTCAGGCTGCACAGTACTCAACACGACGCCATCAGCTCGTTCGATGCTTTTACAAGCTTCACACGAGCCGCATGGATCATCAGTCTTATTGGCACAGGCAAGCTTTCTGCAAAACCAGAGAGCCTGGGCTTCAACCGCATATGCATCTGGACCAAAAAAACCAAAGGCGTGTCCAAAATGGCGCCCGTGGAGTACTTTCCCGAGCGCACGGTCTAACGCCTCTTGGCCAATGCGTTGTATAAGGTCTTGTGCCATGGTGAACTACCATCGCACAGTACAATATTTTTCCTTTTTTGGCAAGTACTCGTTTACCCTTCCGAAAGCATTCTCCGGAGAATCTGAGCAACCCTGGCAGCACTCGCCTCCCATGAAAAATGCTTTACCCGCGCATACCCTGCAGTTCGTAGCTCCATTTGTTGATCATGCTTTTGCATTAGCATTTCAAGCGCCTGCGCACATTGGGTTGCGTCGCCAACGGCGAAGTATGTTGCTGCTGTACCCCCAACTTCACGCAGTGCAGGAATATCACTACACAGGACAGGTGTCCCGCACGCCATTGCTTCAAGAACCGGTATGCCAAAACCTTCGTACGCTGAACCCAGGACAAACACGTCAGCTCCAGCGAGGAGCAATGGCATATCTACTTCTGCGACCCAACCTGGTAAACGCACAGCTGAGTGCAGTTGATGCTTCGCAATCCAGTCCATCACCTCTGACGCACCTTCTCCTAATCCTCCGGCGAGTAAAAGCTGGTACTGTGCAAAAGCGCTTTTCCTTCGCAGTAGGCTAAAGGCTTGCACAAGCTGTAAGGTGTTCTTCTTCTTCTCAATCCGTCCAATGGACATAATGTAGGGAGCAGAGAGCTGATACTGCTTTTGCACAGCTGCAATTTGCCCATGCCTTTCCCGGACAGCGGCATTGTACTGCGAGGCATCGTACCCATTGGGAACAACCGTCAACCGCTCAGCTGGTACACCTAACGTTTCCGTTATTTCTCTGGCAGAAAATGCTGAAACAGTGAGAATGTGTGCACACCGGCGAACTGCGAGTCTGGCAGAAAAGCGGTGGTAATCAAGCTCCGTTGCCCCGTACCGTCCAAGGGTAACCATCCGAACGAGTACATTAGCTAAACTGCGACGCAAAGATGATTGCCCAAGTTTCTTGTGCCCATACAGTGTTGCGGCACGCTCAAAACCCACATCGTGAAGGGTTGTCACTGTGTGGCGTGGACTGATGAACGGTATGGTGTGCGCTGGGACGAAGAGCACATCTACCCGATGCCAAAGCATTTCCCAGCTAAGCCGCAGCTGCGTCCACAGAACTTTTGGAGGCCAGCGCAGTACGTGCACGACTGCGTTGGATGGTAACGCTCCCCACTCTGGTCGCAATGGTTCACGGACGTATAGGTGAACAGTATGCTCGTGCAGGAGCGGCAAAAGGCATCGCGTTAGGTGAAACGCATACCACTCTGTCCCGGTGCGCTTCTCAACATTTGCCCGAGACGCATCAATACCAATGTGCATAGGGGGACACTAGCGTGTGGAAAGCACGCTGCGCTTGTAGGAGTCCAGGTTATCTAAAGCGACGCCGGTTCCTTTTGCCACGCAGAGTAGTGGTTCATCTGCCATGTACGTTGGGACACCGGTCGTCTGCGTAAATAGCTTGTCCATATTTCGGAGCATCGAAGATCCGCCTGACAGGACCATGCCTTTATCAATGACATCAGCAGAAAGTTCTGGTGGGGTATTCTGCAAAACGGACTTTACTGCTTGGACAATACCCGCGAGTTCATTTTGAATGGCTGCGGTTATGTCATCAGAAGTAATGCGTAACGTCGTTGGCAAACCGCTCACCATATCGCGACCCCGGATGTCCATGGAGAGTTTCTCCTCGAGCGGTAGAGCTGACCCAACAGTAATTTTCAACTCTTCAGCAGATCGCTCACCAATGGCTACCCCATGCTTCTTCCGGGTGTACTCCTGAATTGCCGCATCAAACTTATTTCCACCAATGCGCACAGAGGTGTTTGCCACAATACCACCCAAAGAGATGACAGCGATTTCTGAGGTGCCGCCACCCATGTCAATAATCATGTGCCCAGACGCTGAACCAATTGGGATGTTCGCACCAATTGCCGCAGCAATTGGCTCTTTGATAATGTACGCAGCTTTTGCGCCGGCTTGGATAGTAGCGTCAATGACAGCGCGACGCTCCGTGCTGGTAATACCGGCTGGAACAGCGATCATAACCTCTGGGCGGAAGAAACGGACACCCCCTAATGCTTTGTTGATGAAGTACCGGAGCATTGCTTCGGTGGTCTTGTAATCAGCAATCACCCCTTCCTTCAACGGACGAGAGGCAGTAATGGTGTCAGGGGTACGGCCAAGCATTTCCTTGGCTTCCAAACCAACAGCCAACACCCGGCGGTCCAATACCGAGATTGCAACAACCGATGGTTCATTCAGCACAATCCCCCGCCCTGGCATGTGCACCAACGTGTTGGTCGTCCCAAGATCGATCCCAAGTTTTTTGCCAAAGAGTGCCATACTATGGAGCGCGCAGTTGGAAGCTTCTATCGATGAGGAGATTTGTGGAAGCAGAGTACACTTGCTTCTTTTCCGTCAATTGATCTGGCGCGTCATCTGCGTCTACCAGCGCCTTCCCAAGCTGGAGCTCAATGTTCAGTTGGTGATCTGGAGTACCAGGTTGCTTCTGCACAAGTAAGGCGTACTCTCCGCTCTCGAGGAGCGCAGAAATTGTGTTTGGTAATTTGTACCGTAAACGGAGTTCATGCGATTCACCGATTTCGGTGCAAGTAAAGCCTGCGAAAGCGGTTAAACCGAGCTCTTCCAGGGTTTCCACTTTCCCGGCACGGGAAACCTTGCAATCTACCATAGCGCCAGCAGATTCAAGGAGGGTGCTGCCGCGTGGAACGTAGACCCGGGTGTAGGTACGGTACCGGGT
Source organism: uncultured Gammaproteobacteria bacterium (assembly GCA_964493065.1). Classification (GTDB taxonomy): domain Bacteria; phylum Patescibacteriota; class Patescibacteriia; order PEXW01; family PEXW01; genus JBAYJA01. The sequence goes on along the minus strand of CAZBMC010000005.1, from coordinate 10,909 downwards.
CGTTTTCCAATTCAACGTACCCGTATTTTCGTACTTCACCGTAACGTTTGCAATCAGGTCATTGTCTTGCCGACGGACTGTGTAGGAAATTGTCCGTTTCACCGCTGGGTCTGACTTCAAACTCGCCATGTTTGCATCCACGACCATGAGCGTGTCCCCCCGCGGAGTTTCCACATGCCCGGTCCAACCCAACGCGGTGAGCTGGTCTTGGCGGGCAGTATCACCAACCCAGACCATAACATGTTTCTGCTCTAAGTTCTTTTGAAAAATGGTCCAGGCTTTGCCATACTTCTCCTTTGGCAACTTTAGCATTTTTTCAATCAAGGCTGCGCCCAAATCACCTATGATGCCTTTGCGTAAGCTTGCATCAACCCCCTGCTGGGCAAATTCCACACTCGTAATGTACTGCAACTCCTCAGCAAAATTTTCTGAGGTGAAGGTTCTTTTGCTTATGGTTATTGATCCCGTAATTTGGAGCAGGTCTTGGAAAAAAGTTGGATCAACTGCAATCACGCCATGAATGCGTCGTTCATTCCCACCTTCACGGCGGTAAAACGTCAGCGCCTCCTGCGCAGCAGTGGGGAAATCTGGTGACCAGTTGGAATCCCGGAAAAGCCAACGATTCACTTTGTTGTATCGTGTCAGTGGTGCAGGTGGGGTGATCTGCAAGTTTTTTGCTCGATCATCGAGATTGTACACATTATCCGTTGTGAAGCTGACGATCTCACCGTCTTTCACTTTGAGGATGCCGTAGGTTCCAATGAAACCACCAGCTGGCCGAAGTTCGGCGTTATTTTGGAGTAAGAAAAGGTACGTCTGCTCTTCAGGATACCCAAGGAGCGGCGGCAGAATGCGTGATGCGGGGATTGCTTGCGTAATCCCATCCTGCAACCCTGGAAGCTGCTTGCGAAACGGTTCAACGGCTTCACGCAGTTTGCCAACAAGGCCTGATTCTGGAATCGCATTCACGTGCGTCATTGCCAAGTCAATCGATGCCTTTGCAGCTTGGAGGTCTGGCTGTGCTTCTGCAATCGCCTTCAGAATGACCCGTTTCTGCTCAGGTTTGAGCGAACTTAAACTAAAGGACTTGCCGGTTTTAAAAGGCCGAACCACGGTTTCTGCCCAGGTGCTCAAACGTTCAATGCCACTGGTTGAGGCAATGCCAGCAGCCAGAAGTTCTTCAACTGCGATGACCTGCGTTTTCACGTAGGGTAGCTTCTTGAGTGAGCGCAAACGCCCCAGCCGATTCTGCGCGGTTTGCAAATGCTGTTTCCCGGAAGTAAGCGCCAGTTGCCCTTCGGTAAAATCCTGCTGCACAATGTAGTCTTGCGCTTTTTCCAAATCCGCCTTCGCTGCAAGCGCTTCCGTTGCAATGGTTTTTGCAGCCGGGCCGTACCACACCCCAAGAATCGCCAGGATAACCACGATGACCGCAAGTGGCGGCCAAGTGTAGGGCCAGGCGCGCTTGCAGCCGCGCCAGGTTGCTGTGGCGATCTTCTTCCAGGTCTGCTTCTGTAGAAAATTTTGTTGCATAGGGCACTACACGAAAGTGGAGCGAAGTGGCGTTGGTGTCCCCCAGTACTTCATGAGGTACCGGAACCACGAACGAATGTGGATACGCGTCGGGTAAGAAAAGATGGAAGCGAAACCGGCTGTATCAGCAGACTGCCGTTTATGGTAGTGCACCACCTCAATGTCTGCACAGTAGTGCACTTCCCATTTCCGCTCCCAAAAACGACGGCACCAGTCGACATCCTCAAAGTAGAGGAAAAACCGACTATCCATTTCACCCACCTGGGCCACGGCACTCTGACGAGCGATGAGGAAAGCGCCCAGAAGCCAATCAACTGGCGTATTCTCTGCATGGTTGAAATCCCGCATAAGGAAATGTCGCAAATGTGCCCGACAGCCCGGCAATCTGCCTAACGGTGTTCGGCGAAGTAAAGGAGTGTACCAGGCATGGAACCGGTAGCAGGAATCTTGGACACTGCCGTCAGGGTTCAGTAACTTTGGTCCAGCCAAACCAACCTGCGGATGCTGGTCCATGTACGTCACCAGACGATCGAACGGCCTATCCATAATTGCGACATCAGTATTCAGCAGCACGACGTATCGCCCAGTCGCACGACGAAGACCGAGGTTCATTCCTGCGGCGAAACCTTCGTTCACTGGGGAAGCGATGGTCGTGACGTTGGGAAAATCACGTTCCAGCATTTCCACGCTCCCATCCTTAGACGCATTATCTACTACAATACATTCTGTAGTGACAGTATCACCGGAGTTACTAATACCCCGCAGGCACTGCCGAAGCAAGCCGCGGGTCTTGTAGTTCAGAATGATGATAGAAACGTCTGGCTGGTTCATAGCCGCAAGGCTGTCCGGAGTTGCCTTGCGTGCACGAAGCGACGCTCATCAACTGCGAACGTACGTGCAGCATGCCACATTTTCCAAACTTGTGCAAGAGCTCTACTAGTGACACGAAAATCCGTTACCAGCAAGTAGAAGAGCCGGAACAACTCAGCTGGGAGTATCAACCAGAGGTCAGGTCCCAGGGTGCTCCAAGTTTCTACAGTTGCGTAGAGAAGGTAGTGATTACGGGTACTCAGAAGCCGGCGCTGCTCACTCCGCGCTGTTCGCTGCGTTTGCATCTTAACTACTCGAGTATGCGTCGCTAGGGCTTCTGGCACGACCATTGCCTCCCACCCAGCCCACTGCAATCGCCAAGCTAATTCTACATCTTCTTTGTACGCGAAATAGAGCTCGTTGAAGTATTCGTCTTCAACTATACACTCCTCCAAGGCGCGGCGCCGGTATAGTGCAACTGCGCCCGATACCCCAAAAATTTTCTTCGGCGATGTTGGAATATCTTTTCGTTCTCGAACCACTCGATACCGGGAAACCTGCAAACCAGTCGTATCAATAGTCCCAACTTGTTCCCCACGCACGATGCCCACAAAGGATGCGACCGTCAAGTGTTCTTCTGCAGCATCGACAAGCTTCTCCAGGTACGTCGGTTCTAAGACCACATCAGGATTACACACCAAAATGTAATCTGCGGTGCTCTGCCGAATAGCGATGTTGTGCCCAGCGGCAAAACCAATGTTGCTCGATTGCGGCAACCACTGCACATGAGGGAAATTTGCAACAATTTTCTGCGTTTCATCGGTCGAAGCATTATCAACAACGTACACAGTCCCAAGTTTCACTGTTTGGGCTTGCAAAGAGCGGAGCAGGTGTTCAATCTGCATTGCGCTATTCCACGTGACAATGCTCACATCAACGGTCGGCATACCTTGGGTCATACACGGCAAAAACAGTGGCCCCCAACAGAAGTAATCCAAGGCCAAGTGGATGGTTGAGATACGGTGTGGTGAGATGGATGGCGCAGAGTGCAACCAAGCTTGCGCCAATCCCAAGCAGCAACGGCCGGTTTGGCGAGGTGAAACGGAGGATCTGCACAACGCGCCAGAGCATCCAGGCCAGCGCAAGAATTATCGCCAAAGTCCAGACCAAGCCAAATTGCACAGCAAAACCATGGTACCCAAGTTCGTACGCGGTTGTTGTGTACAACGCGCCTTCGGGGTTTTTACTCACCCGAGGGTCTTTGGTCCGGTACGTCAGTGCAGTTCCAAAGCCATTGCCCAAGATTGGCTGCTTTGTAATAGCTTGGTTCATGACCGGAAGTAATTCCTTTCGACTGGAGACAGCAGATTCAGTGGAAATCTCCACTCGCTGTCGTACCAGAGATCCACCACTTGCTCCCCCACCCCAAAGTCCTGGGAAATGTACCGACCATGTAAAGACAAGGTATCCAAGGGCAAATGCAACTCCACTCCAGAGGATTACTTTACCAAACTGCCTGCGCGCAATTGGGTGAGAAAGTAACCCAGCAGCAACGACGACCACCGCAACCCCGGCACCCAACCAGAAACTGCGGGAAAGGCTGGTAATGACAACCATTGCCCCGCTGCTTGCCACTAGCGTCCACCACCAGCGCCGTGCAGGTTCAACGAAAAGCATGCTCACCCCCAAGAAGAAGCCAACAATGCCGTAGATGTGGCTTTGGAAAAAGACGCGGTAGAGGTGGCCAACAATGTAGGTCACCTCCCCTACTCCGGTATCCCGCACCCAGCGGTACAGCGAGACCAGAGAGGTGGAAGCAATGTGGTCATACAGCGCCTGCACCACAAACGTTTTTACCATCAGTACCACAATCGATACCCCAATAACGTAGAGAATACGACGAACTTGCTGTTGCGTCTTTACCATGCCAAATGCCGGAATGAGGCCTAGGAAAAGGAACGCGTTTGCGTCATCAAAAATTGCACGCGCACCGTGATTTCGCAACAATCCAACCGCAACGCCCCACACCGCGGCTCCCATGAGGATGAGCCAGACGTTGCGAAATGGACGTTGCGTACCCCATACCCTTCTCCCTTGGACCATGTGCAGGTAGCTAGCCAAAAAAACTGCAGCGAAAATGCCCAGGCGGATGGAAATGTCTATTGTACCGAGAGGTAAGGTAAACAAGTACCCTTTCCCACCCAAAACCAACTCTGCAATAACCACGCTCACGCCAACTTCTGGTTGGCTAAGGGAAATGGCAAAAGTTGCAGCGACGATGACCACCCAACATGCAACCCCCAGCACTGGCGCGTGCCAACTTAGGTAGGATGCAACCTCAACCAGAAGCAGGAGTGCCAGCACTTTCACAATGGATGATGATGACATACTACGTTCGTTTGCTTCCTGACGCCACCAGTGCAGCAAGCCAAACAAGGAAGAGACCCACCCAACCAGCGCACCAGACAAAGACGCGAGAGAGGGGTGAAAAATACTTCTTCGCATAGACGTTGACACTGCGCATCCACTGCCGCTGCTTGCGCACAGACGGAACTTGCTGGAAGCTCTGGCCGCCCAAATGCGTCAACATTGCAGTGGGCACGTACCAGGTATCCCATCCAGCACGATGCGCCCGTACACAGTAATCAACTTCCTCAAACCACACGTGGAAATGCGTATCCAGGAAACCAATATGCTGCCACACCTCTTTTCGGACAAGTAAAGCTGCACCCATAAGTTGCTCAACTTTTTGCTCATGCTCTGAATCCAAATCTTTTGCAAAGTACTTACGCAGCAGTCCTGGCCACCAGTGAGCAATTTTCAACGCAATGCCAATGAGCACCCAGGCACTTGGGAAACGTCGGACAGATGGTTGCCATGTCCCATCGGGATTCAGTAATTTTGGACCCACGATTCCTGCACGTGGGTGCTTGTCTGCTGCAGCGAGTAGCGCCGGAAGACAACCTGTGGGTACCACCGTATCTGGGTTGAGGAGAAACGCAAATGGTTCGGTCACTTGCTGTAGCGCCAGGTTGTTTGCCCCAGCAAAACCCAAGTTCGTTGCTTGTTCCAACAGTCGCACTTCTGGAAACTGCGCGCGAACCGCCGCAACCGTACCATCAGTGGAAGCATTATCAATAACCCAAATGGTGTTCGGCTGCTCATGTGCAGGTAACGCGCGAAGGCTCGCAAGGCAAGCGAGTAGGTGTGCGTGTACATTCCAGCTAACAATGACGACGGCAATATCGTGCGGGGTGGACATACCTGTACCCTACCTAGGACGAGCCGAACCAGTCAAACGCGCAGCTCGTGACTTTTCCATTGCCCGAACCTCAGTCTCCGAAAAACCAAAGTAGTGTGCAACTTCGTGCAGGAGCACGTCTTCAACTACTTGACGAATTCGTTGCTCATCACCCTGCGCAACAAGCTCAATGGTCTCCTGGAAAAGCGTAATCCGGTCCGGAAGGACGCCGCTATACCCTTCGCCTCGCCGGTTGAAAGGAATGCCTTGGTATAAACCTAAGAACATGGAACCTCTGGCAATGCCGTGCTCAAACCCCATTGGTTGGCGACCGACAGGTTCAACAACAATAGCAACATTGTGTATGCGCTCCCGAAACCGTGTGGGCAATGCTTTCCAGGCCTCGAAAACCACTGCATGAAACAAAGTGCTGTCCACTGGGGCTTAGTCTTCACGCTGGAAAACAGCGCAGAGTGCATTCTTGGGAGCGTTTGGGTGTCCACCGAAGCTGCAGTCCCACGTAGCAAGTAATCTAAATCCTGGTTCGAACATCGCTTTCACTTCCTGGGGAGCAAACCCATGCGGGCCAATACCTTTTTGCGCCTGCTGGTGCAGCGTCTTGATAATGAGTACTCCACCCGCAGCACAGGCGCGGTACAACGCTTCCAGGTACTGGGCATGCTCGTGCTGGCTAAAACCTTGGAGTACTGCTCGGTCTAACACCACCGCAAAGGGCTCTGAAAAACGAGCGTGGAGAATATTCCCCACAGTAAAAGAAACATTGACGCCTTCACGTTCTGCAAGTTGCCGCGCGTGGTGAATTGCTGTGGGTGATACATCAAAGCCTGTGCACTGGTACCCAAGCTTTGCCAACGCAATGGTTTGCATACCCAAACCGCAGCCAACGTCCAGCACCCGGCCACCTTTCTGCCCGTAGGTTGTCACCGCTTTTTCAATATCTGGGTCCACGTCACTCCTGAACCAGGAAGCAGATTGGATGTTCCCAAATTGGTAGATATCTTCCCATGACGTATGCTGCACAATTGGCATAGTGCTACGTATCTTTCTTTGGAGGCTTTGCACGGGCACTTTCAAATGCACTGATCATCCCATTGAAGAGTTCTCGAAAATGCTTCTCTTCTCGATTCCCTGATACTGGTAAGTGAAAATTGAGATCCCCGTGGGTCACACGGTCCATGCCCTGGGCCAAAATCTTAAAAGGCTTACTAATCCGCCAGGCAAGGAGTAAAGAGACTATGAAAACGATTGGGAAAATGATGACATCGGCGTAGGCAATGGATCGGAGCACTTGCCAACGCTGCGCGTTTACCGTACTTGCAGAGAGGTCAACACCCAAAACTGCAATGGACTTTCCCTCTGCATTCTTCACTGGCGCATACCCAGAGAGCCACGTTCCCCACTTGTCAAACGTAAACGCTGGGTCAACTGATGGCGCCAGTAAACCCGCTTCTAGTTCTGGTAGCTCCGTGGTATCGTACTCTTCGCCCAGCATGGCTTTCACTTCATCATTATCAATAGTGCCATTCCCATCAGCGTCTGTTGAGTCCTTTCCGCTTACCACAAACGTCATCAGGTGTTCTGTCGCCGTTGGTCGGAGCGTGTAAATATCATCAATTGCCGGATTACCCTTCATCACCGATTGAAAGTAACTTTCAATTTGGGTATACCCACTCCCTTTCTGATCATCGGGCTTTAGCAATGACTCATGCAGTGGCACAGAAACCCCGTGCGCAACGCTCACTGCAATCTGCTGCAACTCTTTCTGCGTTTCACGAAAAATGTACTGCGTCCGAATGAGGTAGAGCGTTCCGCTTGCAATGAAACCAATGAAGAGAAAAGTGCAGAAAACCCACCAAAAGATTGTTTTTCGGTACGGAGAGTGATGTTCGTGGGTGTCTGGCATACACATCTGAAAAATGCGAAGTACTGTAAGTGTACCGCGTTTTTATACCTGGTGCTACTGACGCTTTTTCATAACCGCCTCCACGTACCGACAGAAGTCGCAATCCGCTCCGGCACGGGGAAGCACGTCTGACTGTAAACATCGGTAGGCATCCAGGAGTGTGGGTTCCACCCAATCAGTTTTTCCGGTGTACGGAATCAACTTGATGGTAAATTCGAGCTTCGCGTCAAAAGCTTTTGCATCACTGTTCCCGTTGCAGTAGACAAAATATCCGGTATCAGAAACTGCATAACCATTTTGTCGGAACAGCCACTGGTACACTTCCATTTGCCGCTTGTACCCAATTTGCCAGTCAGCATCCAGATTGACCTCCTCTTTCTTCGACGTTGCCTTGTAGTCAACAATGATGAGTTCACCCTTCGGCTTCACCCACAGGTCGTCAATCCCACCGGTGATCACAAAATTCGTGAGTGAATGGTGGAAGGTAATCCCACGCCGAAGCGAGTCTCGCCATTCCTCGAGTTTCTCATGCGCCATGGGCTTGGCATTGATTTTGTACTTCTTCTGCAGGGGGTGCTTCGTGCCTTTAGCTCGGTGCACGTCAAACTCCCGTTTCAGCAATTCGTCCACTGCGCTATTCAAGCTGAACGGAAACCCGGGTGGCCGGCCCACGCCCAATCGCCGATCCTGGTAGAAGCAGCGAGGGCACTCCAGAAACAGGTCAATTTTTGAACGGGATAGCCGAAAAGGTATTGGACTCTTTGGATCGTAGAGATTCTTGGTTCGTTGGGGATTGTAGTAGTCAAACATAGTGTCATTCTACCACCACGTTGCGTCTTGACACAGAGGGAGTTTTTTGGTAGGTTGAACCGAAAAGAAAAATGCAGGAAAGGATACTACATGAGGACAACAGTACCGCCGGTCGCTCTTTACCAAAAAATTGCTAAAAGGTACACGGAAGAGCAAAGACGTTTCTTTGCTACACATGCCGATGCAGCAAGAGCTTTTCTATATGGGGTTGTTCCTCGCCCAACCCATCGACAGAATCTTCTGGACATTGGTTGTGGCAGTGGGACGGATATTGAATACTTTTCCAGTGTTGGGTACAACGTTTGGGGTATTGATAGCTCGCCGGAAATGATTGCTACTGCGCGCGCGGGAGCAAACAAACCAGAGCAAATCATACTGGGAAACTTTCTAACCACTCGACAAATCCCTTTGGGTTTTTTCGACGTTGTGTACACCCGGTTCACCTTGCACTACTTACAGGATATTGCACCAGGGTACAGACGTATTGCAAAACTCCTAAAACCGGGAGGATTGTTTGCTTGCGTCGTTGCTCACCCATATGCCGATACGCAGTTCACTGCCCCAGCACGGAGAGGGCTGCCACGTATGGTGCACTACCCCTTGTATGGCGGGAAAGTTACTGTGGTCTACCCACCCCATACGCTCTCTGAGTACTTCTCGCCAACGTTCTTCAAACTGTATTGCGTTGAACAAGTAGGCATCGAACCCGTGGCAGCACGTGAGCACAAACGAATTCCTGGATACCTAGGGATTATCGCTCGACGAAGGTAAACCAACAAACCCGTTCTCACCTGGAGAACGGGTTTTCTTTTTTATTTTTTTTGCTCACTGCGCAGCTTGCGCAACGCGGAAGTCAAAATCCTTCTTTCCAAACACACTGTTAATAGATATGACGACTGATTGGCCGTGCAAATCAATTATTTCCGGGTGTGGGCCGCTAGACTCACCTCCCTGAATTTCAATTTGCTTCTTCCCAAGTAAATTCTGATTATTATCAAAGATTTTTAGTAAGGCGGTTATACTTTCATTCGTCGTGTTTTGAATTGTTACATAGTCACACTCTTGCACATTCGGAACAACCACAAAGAGCTGCTGATTACTTTGGGAAACAGTGATGGTTTTATTTCCGTAGAGAATTGGGCAGAATGCGAGTTTCACTGGTCGAACGCAAGCGCCCAAACTCAATGGAAGGACAAGCAGAACTGCGAATAGCAGCACTCTTTTGTACTGCTTTTGGAGTGGTAATGGCATAATGTATACCTTAATATACGAGTTTACACCTGTGGTATACGCCTATGCCGTTTTGGCGTCAATCCTCTGGAACGACACTCTTACGAAATCTGGTAAATAACGTCTTTTCGCTCCACCACAATTTCCCAATCCCACTTCTTTGCTTGCTGGTAAAGTACCGAATTTGGGTTGAAGCAAATAGGCCGCGCTACCATTTTTAGCATAGGGATATCCCCCTCTGAATCCCCCACCCCAATGGAACCATGCAGTGAAAGTTTTTCTTTCTCAACGGCACGTTGCACAATTTTCGCTTTATCATCAATAAGCTCACGGTACAAAATTTTTCCCGTAAAGATACCTTTCTCGTTCACATCGAACATGCGGCCGTAGACTTTAGAAAACCCCCAGTGCTTGGTAAACGCGTCCACCATGTCTTTGGGTGAATGGGAAATTGCCAGCAGAAAGTACCCGCGCTTCCGTAAGGTCGTTATGAGGTCACGGGTGTAGCGGTACACGCGGTGGCTTTGGTAACCAAGAACCTTCTGCGCAATGCGAACGAAGACTGCTCGTTCGACGCCCTTGATATTCTTGTCAAACGCTTTTACCACCGCTGCGATGTACTTGTCATACCCAGCTTTGCGGTTTAGCCAGTTTTCAAAAGGCCGCTGGTACATTTTCCGGGCAGATGCTGGGAAGACGCCTTCCGCAATCAAGGCGTTTGTCACTTCAATAAGGAGACTGGACCGGAATATCGTACCGTCAATGTCGAATATTGCCACTTTGCGCATATGCACCAGTATACACCTTGACCTTTCATGGTGTTCCAGCGTAAAGTTGGGGCAAAGAAAAAAGCATGGAGGTTGACATGCACATGGATCACACTGTCATCGTCGTTGTCTGCTGGAGTACTGTACTCATTGTTGGATTACTTATGGAGTACAACCAGTACTTCCGGCAACGATGCCAAAGGGATATATACATTCCTTTCGTCCTTCTTGGCTCAGCTGCTGCTGGCTTCGGCACATTGTATACGCTCTCAACTTGGACAGGTGCAATTATCGGCAGTAGCGTACTCGCCATTGCGTGCGTACTCTGCTTACGGTTTCGACGTATGAAAGAGTTTCTTCGCACATTAACGGCGTATTGCATTATAGGTGTATTTGTCGGTTTCATTACGCGTATACTCTTTGCGAACAGCTAGCTGATCCTCCCCCTGCACACGTAGGGGGATTTCTATTTACCCCATTCGCGTTTAGTGAATAATAAAAGAGCGGGTTGTGTACACCGCTCTTTCAAAGATCAGAATCTGCATACTACTAGATGTCGAACTCGCCGGCTTTGACACCTTTGAGAAAGGCGCG
>CAZBMC010000004.1:0-23512 GCA_964493065.1 uncultured Gammaproteobacteria bacterium | reverse complement strand
TTGAGGTCTCTGTATTACCGCTGCTGCTGGCACAGAGTTAGCAACCTCTTATTCATTCGGTACCGTCAGCTTGCGCTTCTTCCCGAATAAAAGCGGTTTACAGGCCGAAGCCCTTCATCCCGCACGCGGCGTCGCTCCTTCAGGCTTTCGCCCATTGAGGAAGATTCTCGACTGCAGCCTCCCGTAGGAGTGTGGACAGTGTCTCAGTTCCACTGAGGCGGGTCGCGCTCTCACGCCCGCTATCCGTCATTGCCTTGGTGAGCCATTACCTCACCAACAAGCTGATAGGCCATAGGCCCCTCTCGGTCTGGCTTGCGCATTTACGCTCCGACCATGTGATCGGAGAGACCATCAGGTATTAGCTCCGCTTTCGCGGAGTTATCCCTGTGACCGAGGTAGGTTACCAATGTGTTACGCACCCGTTTGCCACTGGTAGATGTATTGCTACACCTACCCGTTTGACTTGCATGCCTAAAACACGCCGCCAGCGTTCATCCTGAGCCAGGATCAAACTCTCAAAAAAGTTTATTGCAGAAAACTTTTAGAAAACTGGGCACACCCCGAAGGGTGCACCGGAAGTATTTCTCAAAACAAAAATTGACGTTCCGTTTGACTTACCACTCTCAAGTTGTCAACGATCATCCACCCCTGGTAATGAAAAACAGGGAGGCCGAGGGCTTCACTGTTTCAACTTCGCTGGGCCAAAACGCCCAAAGGCGTAATGGTGGCGATCACTTGGCAAGGGGGAATTCGATGGTACTGTCGATAGGCAGGACAGTAAAGTATCGAGCTTTTGCAGCATACCCATGGATGGGAGACTTGTCAAGGGCTGGTGAGGTATGGGTTTGGGTGTGGCCAGCCTCGCCGACGAGTCTAGGCGGGCGGCGAGTATGGATGGAGGGTGGGGGGATGGGTAGAGGATTTGGCTGACTGCGAAAACCCCTCCCTGAAAAAAAATTTCGCGTAACGGGGGTCTGGGGGTTTCCGTTGAGCCACGGACGCGTAATACAAAGCTCGTTCCATTGCGCGAATCGGAAACCCCCAGCGGTCTTTTGGCGCCACCTTTTCTGCCGACAGAAAAGGTGGTAAACCCAAAACTGACTACCTTTGGAGCCCGGCCGGTAACAACTACGCAACTACTTTTGTGGAAGTTCCCACTTTCTGCAACCTGCTATAGAACACTGCTCCCGCAATAGCTGTGAGAGCAATAATCCCGCCCAAGGCGCTGATGACGACTGGCACGGCCACCACGCCACTGAGCGCACCTATGGCAATGACTGGCACAAAGGCAAAAAGATTTTGCACCGTGTTCTGCAAACCAAAGACCCGACCCTGCTCCGCATTGGGCGTGCGCTCCTGGAAAATAGTTTGGGCGGAAACCAAAATGAACGGATCCGCAAAGCCAGAGAGCGTGGCCAGCAACACCACCAATGCCAGGCGAACACCATCAGGCGTGAAACCCGGTATCATGTCTGGCAACAAACGCGTGAGTGGAACAATGATGACCGCTAGCAGTAACGCCAGCGCATCCAAGCTAATACCAAAAGTGATGAGCCGGTGCTTGGCCACCCGCGTCTTTAACAGATTCGCAAGCCACACCCCCAGGAGTGTGCCAACTGCTGTGGGGACGATGAAGAGCAACGTGATGTCCCGAACCTGGTATCCCAGGAAGTCTAAGGCGAAGGACGGCATGAGCGAAGCAAAAGACTTTTCCACGGCGATGAGAATGGACACTTGCAAAAGGATAACTGCGATCATCGCATCCTTCCGCACGTACTGCACACCTTCCACAAACCGCACCCACACCAGACGCACGTGATGCATGAGCACAATCCGAGGCCCGGTGAGCTGTGCCAGGTGGTCAGCCAGGTGGGGGAGCCGTGCCGTTGCCCAAGCACCCAGGAGGAAAAGCGCGGCACCTGCAGTGTAGGTTATTGGATACCCAACCGCGTCAACAAGGGGTGCGGCCAGGCCATAGCCCACCAAAAATAAGGCGTAGGTGGTGAGTGTGAAAAAAGAATTTGCAGCAAAGAGTTTCTCTTTGGGGACAACCTGTGGGATGGCGGCGGAAGAAGCAGGGGTGAAGAGCTGTGAAATAACGTGCATGCCAAAAGCCACCAGGAGAATGCCAATAGTCCACTGACCAATGACCAGAGCCAATGCAATGATTCCCGCGCGCAACAGGTTGATGAGCAGTAGAATGCGTCGGCGGTCGTAACTATCCGCAATGACCCCAGCCACGGAAGAAAATAGAATTGGCGGTACACTCTGGAAACCAACGAGTATAGCCACCGCGGCATTCGAGTTGGACTGCTCGTACACCGCCAGCACAAAGGCAAAGGTCAGCAGGTTCGTGGCCAGCCCCGCGGCAATTTGGTTTGCCCACAGCAACCGAAAAGCTCGGAAGCGAAGAACCGAGGCGTCAACTTTCATACCTTTCGCTGCGTTCGGTGCTTCTGTCGCCACGCCGCAATGACTTTGTGGTCACCGGACAAAAGTTCCTTTGGCACGCGTTTCCGCTTGAAGACTTCTGGCCGGGTGTACTGTGGATACTCCAAGAGCCCAGCTTCGGAATGCGATTCATCCGCGCTAGAGGCATCTTTCCCTAGGACACCAGGAAGGAGTCGAGTAACTGCGTCAACAATCGCCATGGCTGGTAATTCACCACCTGTCAGTACAAAATCACCCGTGGAAATTTCCGCGTCCACGTACTGCAGCACGCGCTCATCCACACCTTCATACCGGCCAGCGATCAAGACCAGCTGATCTAGCTTCGTCCACATCCGAGCATGTGTCTGCGTAAAAGACTCGCCCTTTGCGCTCATCAGCACAACCTTCACCTTCCCGCGCTTCTTCTTCACCGCAGTAATCGCCTTGTACAGTGGCTCAGCTTTCAGCAGCATGCCAGGCCCGCCGCCGTACGGCCGGTCATCCACGGTTCGGTGCTTGTCCGTCGTCCACGTCCGCAGATCGTGGATTCGGACCTTGATTTTCTTGCCCTTCTGCGCCCGGCCCAAAATGCTCTGCTCCAGGTACCCAAACGCGTCAGGGAGAACGGTGATAATGTCGAATTGCATACTGCCATTGTAGCAGACCTGGAGTCTTCGCCTTCCCATCTGTCATTGCGAGCTCCAGCAGGAGCGTGGCAATCCCGCTGTGGCACGGGACCAACCAGGTACTTGATACTTCGGGATTGCCGCGTCACTCGGCCGCCTCGTTCCTCGCAATGACAAATAAAAAAAGGCGTCTCACTGTGAGCCGCCTGTACCTGAATTTTCTGCTGCCGCGTGGACATTCCAATGCTGTTTTACTCATTGCAGTTGCTGCTGCATGTCTGCTATTGCGGCTGCCATTGTTGGATGAATGCGGAAAACCTCGGTGAGCCTGGAAAGAACCAGGATACGATGAATGGAGCAGTGTTGTTCGTCCTCTGCATTCTGCGATTCGCTCCTGCCACCAAGTGTGTCATTCTCCCGAAGTACAAAAAGTAGAGGCAAGGCGGCGCCACTGTATTTCTTGTGGTAATGAATGAGAAGGCACAGCCCCGTGGAATTAATCCACGTGCAGTTTGTAAGGTCGACAATGAGCCCTTGCCGCTGCTGCAGCGCCTTCTCAAGTTGCTGATCCATTTCGTCGGTATCCGGTCCACCGAGCATTCTTCCATTAATGGAAAGCACCGTGATTCTGTTACCAATGCTCTTGGTTGAAAGTTGCATTTTTTGCCTCCAATGTGTTTTTCCTTCCTGTCGTTCTACCACCATTCCAAGCACGCGTCAAGAAAAAACGGCTACTCAGAGAGTAGCCGTCTAGGAAAGGGCTTGAGCACTTTGCTCAATCGCCTTCAGTAGGATCCCGCATGGGGGATCCGCCGTTGGTTGGGTCAAGTAAATGACCTCGCATAATCACCCTCCATCCGAAGGTTCAAAGTTTTTCCTCATTCTATCCTCACGGTTTGTTTGGCTAAGGAAAGCCTACTGCATGCAAAGTAAAAAACAAGGGCGGCTACGACGAGCACGCCCTATCCCCACGAAGCTACCCCGCCCAGTCATTTTGGTTCTATGAACCGTCAATTCCTCCACCGAGGAGTCGCTGGCAACTATCACCAGCACCACTGGAACTCTGGCAACCGGCACTTGCATCGAAGAACTTCTGCGTTTCGCTGCCAGCACCAAAGAGCTTTTTAGACATACTCCCTCCTGAAAAAGGGTTAATTTGTTTCAAGAACAAATTGAGCATACTACGCCCAAAAACCCATGTAAAGCAAAAAAAGAGCGGCCGTGTGGTCGCTCTTTACAATGTGCTTGAATAGGGACGAGCCTATTCGCTATCTTCGGGATGAAGCACTGGCTTCTCCCCGCCATCAGGATAAAGCAGTTGCTTCATAACTATTCTCCATCTTCCGGATAGAACATTGTTCCTCCTACGGTTCTTCAGGGTCTAACAGTTGATCTTCCACATAACCTCCGACGAAGGTTTTGTTTGCATACATAGTATAATCCAGGCAAAGAATCTGTCTATACCAAAAACTCCCGGTAGTGCTACCAGGAGTTTTGTAATGCGGTTTAGAGTTTCAGGTCGTCGGCCAGATCTTCGCTGGGTGCCGTCGTTGGGGTGGCAGCGTGGTCATCCATGCGCTTCCCGCCCATTTCCCCTTTGTGCTTGCGATAGCCTTCGGGTTCGTAGATCTTCATGTTCACCCGAGCGTGGTTCTTGGCGCCCACCACCCGCAGCAACGTGCGGATGCTCTTGGCGGTCTGGCCCTGGCGGCCAATCACCTGCCCAAGGTCAGAGGGATTCACGTGCAACGTGCACAGCACGCCCATTTCATCCACAATGCGTTCCACCTTCACATCCTGTGGGTTGTCCACAATGGACTTCACCACAAACTCCACAAACTGCGCGTCTTCGAACTGCTCTTCGGCCATATCGGCGTTGGTTAAACGGGGAGAAAGAACTGCCAGGAACCGTACATCCTGCGACTCTTCAGGACCGGTATCACTGTGCTAAAAAAATAGCAGAGGTAGGGAAGGGTGTCAAAAGAGGAAGGTATAAAGGTGTAAAGCCGTAGAGTTATAGAGGTCTTTGAATATAAAAAGGACAGTCGATATTGACTGTCCTCTATTTGGTGCCGTTCGTGAACGGCGAGAAAAGATCTAGCTATTCCAAAGATAACGACCGCTTCTCTGCAATTCTTGGATTCTCGCTTCAAAGAAGGCGCTAAAACGCATGGATAAAACAATTGCCTCGTCTTGGCTAAGAATTGCCCGTAGCCGAGCTTCAATTGCCGCATAGCAGAGCAAGTGATGCACTGAACGACCATCGACAGGAACGTGCGTTGGGACAATATTACTGGCCTGGCTATGGACTGATACCAAGGGTTCCAGCCAAATTGGCCGACGCGCCCGCCAATCTTCAAGGCAGAACCGGAGCTCCTCCATGTCTTCACTTTTCCTCTGGTCGTACACACGGAGGCCAATGCGACTTGCAAGGTCGGGATGGCACCTACTTTCAAGAACCATACTTGCATGGGTAAGCAGGCCAGGTTTGCCGGTAAATGCCGTTGCAAAGCAGACAACCTCAGTTGTAAAGAAAGCACGATTTTCTCTACATTCAGCAAAAGCTGTGGCATCCTGAAACGCAACTTCCGTATGCGTTCGAACAACGATTTTCTCCGACGTCAGCTCAAAAAGTGAACTAGGCGTGAGCAGCGTGTGCTGCCCGGGATCTTCTTGTGGTGTGGACATGTTTCCTCCAATCGCCTAGGCGCACGGGCCATCGGCTATGGTTTGAGGTGGATGATTACCTTGCCGTATTTGGCAAAATGGAAAGGTTCGTTACCAGGAAATTTTCAAAGTAAAACAGGTCGTGTTACCGTAGGGATCATCGCTGCCAAATCTCTTATGATATTCCGACTTCAATGCTACTGTATAGCCCAGACCTTCCAATCTCTTAATAAGGCCAGAGAGTAAACCGTCCACAAAAGGGCTGAGTTTGTAGTTTTCTCCCGGATTTTCATGCATGGGGATAGAAACTGCGTGCTGACCCTTAGATGCCGCTTCGGCGATTTGCGGCTGAACGGTTTTCTGAAAGTACGACACCGCGTGTCTCCTTCCGCGCAAACTTTCCGTGGCTGCTTTTGCCTGTGCTTCAACCTGTTTTTTACGTTGAGCCGCGGTCGCAATCCGCTGCCCGTGCTTTGACGCTTCCCGCGCTTCAGTTGCAGTTACGCAGTTCTCTTGCGTGTGGCTTGTTTCTTTGCCATGTGTCTATCCTCCTATTGGGTTTTCAATGTTCGTTCCACCCAGCTTACGACTGAGGGTTAGGAGTGTCAAATCCTCCTCTGTCATCCTGAACGTAGCGCATGGAGTGAAGGATCTTGCTCTTCATTCAGGACTACCCGCAAGATCCTTCCGCCTACGTTAAGAAACTTCGGCGGACAGGTCTAAAACTCAGGATGACAGAAAGAAAAAAGAGCCTTTCGGCCCTCTGGTTCTCAGTTCCACGTCCTACGTTCCTAGTTCTTCGTCTCTTCCTCTTTCTTCTCTTCTGCCTTCGGTGCTTCAGCAGCTGGAGTTTCCGCCTTTGCTTCTTCGACCTTCGGAGCCTCAGCCTTAGGTTCTTCGGTCTTTGCTGGATCTGCTTCCTTCTTCTCCTCAGCTTTTGGGGCTGCAGCAGGCTTCTCTTCAGCCTTCGGTTCATCCTTCTTCTTGGCTTTGGCAACAACTACCTTGTCGGCTTTTATTGCGCCGGCAGTAACCAAAAGATTGTGCACGCTGGGTGAAGCTTGCGCACCTTTGCTCAACCAGTACTGCACGCGGTCAGCTTTCACTTCAATAGTGCCAGGATTGGTGTGCGGGTCGTACCAGCCCAGGATTTCCAAAGCAGGTGCCAAGGTATCCCGCTGCTTATCAGAGACGATGAAGCGGAAGGTGGCGCGCCCTTTTTTCCCAGTGCGACTTAATCGGATAGAAACCATAGTGAGGAGAGTGTACTGGGAATGTGGGAATGCGTCAAGAGGGGGCAGCGGTATACGTCTATCGCAACCCGTATCGGGATACGGTGTCGGTACACGAAAGACGAAACGTACAACGTTATCCTTACTACGTTCGACGATACGGGTAGCGACCCCTTACACCGTACTCCTTACTTCTTCACCCCAGCAATCACCTTGCCCACGTCCTCCATTTTCACGGACAGGAGTTTGGAGACGCCGTCATCGCCCATGGTCACGCCGTAGAGCAACGCGGCTTCCGCCATGGTTGCCCGGTTGTGGGTGATGGTAATGAACTGCGTCCGGTGCGCCAGCTTGGCCAAGATTTGTGCGAAACGGATAGAGTTGGACTCGTCCAAGGCAGCGTCCACTTCATCCAGCACCACAAATGGGGAAGGATTAGAAGCAAGGATGGCGCAGATGAGCGCAATGGAGGTGAGCGCGCGCTCGCCACCCGAGAGCATGGCAATCCCGCGCAGGCGCTTGCCAGGTGGCGTGGCAAAAATTTCCACACCCGTAACCACTTTCTCGCCTTTGGCTTTTGGCTTCACCAGCACTTCCTCTTCTTCCTCATCCTCGTCGTCCTCATCCTCATCAGCCATATCTTCGGGAGCCACCACTTCTTCCTTCACCAATTGCAGAGTGGCGTTCCCACCGTTGAATAGCATTTTGAAGTACTTGGTAAATTCTTCGCTCACTCGGTCAAACGACTTCTCAAACTTCTCCTTGATGGTTGCTTCCAACTTCGCAATTCCGGCTTCCAAATCTGCACCAGCTTTGGTGAGGTCATCCACCTGGGTGGTGAGGAAGGTGTACCGCTCATTGGTCTGCTCGTACTCTTGCTTGGCATTTTCATCAATGCCGCCAATGAGTTCCAAATTGTGCTTGGCTTTAGCAATGGTGTCTTCCAGCGCTGCCACGTCTGCATCCGGCACTGTGGTGGCTTTTTCCGCTTTGGCGGCAAGCTCAGCTGGTAACTCGGCGCGGATTTCCCGGAGCAAATCTTCTTGGCGGGTTTCCAAGCGCGCCAGCTGCACCCGCGCATCCGCCAATTTGCCTTCGGCAACCCGTGCTTCATCCTGCGCGCTGCGGGCTGCCTTCTGTAGCGCGAACAGCGTATCGCGTTTGTCCTGCTCGGTTTGGTTAAATCCATCCAATGCTTGCCGTGCCTGGCCAAGCTCACGATCTACTGCAGCAAGTTGTGCATCAACCTCAGCCTGCGCCTGGGCGACAGCGGCATCAGCCTCAGCTTTGGAACCGGGTTTCAGTTGCGCTAACTTCAGTTCTTTAACCACATTGGCTTGCTCGTGCTCCAAGCGACGGACTTCATCCGCAAAGGTGTGGTCGCGCTCTTCCAGGGCATGCTGCTCGGTGTGCAGCGTGTGCTCTTCGTTGGCCACCCGCTCTTTCTCCTGCATGTGCTGGTGCAATGACCGCTGCAGGGTAATGAGCTGTGCAGGATCCACGGTTGGGGTTTGGGCGGAGAGTTTATCCAAAAACTTTGTCGCGCGGGTATCCAGCCGGTGCGCTTCTGCGTGCAGGGCTTGCAAGGCTTCCAGCGAATCCGCTGCCCGAACCGCGGCAATGAACTTCTGGTGGCCGGTGAGTACTTCCGCAACTTCCTTCGCCAATTCTGGCACTGTAAGCGTTGTCCGAGTTTTGAGAGCTTGTTCCGCACGGAGTAGGCCTGCTTCCAATTCTTGAATACCTTTGGCGTGCGTGTGCAACTTCTCCTGCACCTCGGAGAGCTGCTTAGTAAGCTTCTCCCGTTTCCGGTCGCTGGCTGCACGCTCCTCAGCAATGGCACTCAGCCGACCAGTAATTTCTGCCTGCCGGTGCGTGAGCCAGGACACATTCGCCTGGCCAGCCTGGGACAGGGTAGCCGCAACTTTCCCAGCTAAAGCAGCACGGTCAGTGAGTAGCCGATTGCGCTGGTCAACCAACTCTTGGTGCTGGCGTTGCAACTTAGTGAAGTGCTCGTGCCGGGAACTCCCACGCTCCTCCGCATCCACCTGGCGCTGGATTTTCTGGAGCTCAGCTAATGCACCAGCCTGCGCTTTTTCCGCAACCTGTAGCTCTTTCTGCGCAGCGTGCAGCTCTTTATTAAGCGTGGCAACTTTGGCGCTGTAGGCTTGGACCTGGAAGTCTCGGAGCTCTTTGGCGATTTCCTCACGGTCATTCAAGCGCTTGACCTGGCGGGTGAGGGACCGGAGCCGCGGAGCAATTTCGTCAATCAAAAGCTGCGCCTGCGCTACGTTCTCGCGGGTGGCGGCCAGTTTGTTCTCCGCTTGCTCCTTTTTCATTTGGAAGGGTCGCACCCCGGCGGCTTCATCAAAGAACTGCTTGCGCTCCATGGGCGTGGCCACCAGCACGGCATCCACCTGGCCTTGGCCAATGACCGAGTACGTCCGCTGGCCAATGTTGGACCGGGCGAGGAGGAGCTGGATGTCGGACAGCCGGCTTTGGCTGCCGTTCACCAGGTACTCGGACGATCCGTCTTTGTGGATGCGCCGGGTAACCGTCAGCTGCTTGTAATCGATGGGCGCCCGGCCTTCGCGGTTGTCCAAGGTCAAAGACACCTCAGCCATGCCCAGCCGGGTTTTCTTATCCGAACCTGAGAAAATGACATCCTCGCTCTTCTTCCCGCGGATGATCTTCAAACTCTGCTCACCCAGCACCCAGCGCATGGCATCTGCCACGTTGGACTTCCCAGAGCCGTTGGGACCCACAATGGCCGCAATCCCGCGCTGGAACAAGAGCTCCGTGCGGTTGGCAAAGGATTTGAATCCCTGAATGGTGAGCTTTTCGAGATACACCGGGTTACGGAAAAACAGCGAGAATCAACGCTAGTAGTGTACCAATTTTATGCGCGAGGAACAATAAAAAGCCGGCGAGTGTGGGACTCGCCGGGTATAAAGAGAACGTTACCGCACTAGGATGTGTGGGCAATTGGATGCCCGTACAACCGATGAAAGTCAGCACCCTTGCCAACCTCAAGGTTGATTGGGATTCCTTTGCGGCAGCTAGGACAGTCCGCGGAGGAGCGCCACAGTTCTGCAGACCACTGAAATACTGAATGGAAAGGAACTGTGGCATTCGATGGTTTTCGGGTAACCCGTTCAGTAATTACCTCTGCCGAATGATTCAGCAGAACGGCTTCACCACGAACGAGTCCACCTGTACGCCAGACTAATTCCTCTAATTCACCGAGCGTGGAGCCTGTGACGAACACATCATCAATGATGAGTACCGGCGAATTTTTCACGACGACCGCTTGATTCCGCCGAAATTCCATTCGGCCGCCAGATTCAAAACGTGTCGCATACGCAAAACGTGGCAGGGCGGATACCAGGGCATCCACCTTCCGAAGCTGATGCACGCGTGCAACCAAGAGATTTGCAATGTGTGCACCATTTCCTGTGCCAATGATGGTGTAATTCATCGGCCCTTTGGCAATAGGCACTAAGGCATCAATGAAATTATCCAGCAAAGGACCCCGTAGTGCGAGGAGCGTGGCAAAGTTTACATAGACATCTTTGTGTGCGCCACCGTGGAGGATGAAGTGCCCCTTTTCCACAATGCCTGCTTTCTGACACTGTGCAAACCACTCATGGTTTTCCATGAAAAAACCTCCGTTTCTTTCTGTAATGACGGTTTGGGAAAAATCACTTTTCTTTCCGTCCAAGTGTAGGGGAGTACACTACGGTCGTCAACCTAACCATTGACAAACAACGAAAACTTTGCTACAATCTTTGGAAATTAGGGAAACAAAACTTTTTCCAGGAGGAATTATGGGAACCTTTTTACAAGGACTTGGTGTGACCCTGATCATCGGCGCGATCCTTGCCGGACTCGGCTGGCTCATCTTTCGCCAGCGCAAACAGTGGAAACACGGAACGCCTTCCCAAGTGCACGGCGTCTACCCCACCAAACGCCGTTACTAAAGCACGTACCCCTCGACATCAACAGATGGCGAGGGACTTTTTTTTACAAAAAAGCTCACTGATGATAGTGAGCTTTACCAATTGATTAACGAGCAGGTTGCGAATGCAAAGCTTCCAGGTACATATCCAGGGTTGGATAACTTGGGAATAACTTCTCTAGCTTCGTGTTCTTTAGTAAGCCTTCAACTTTGCTAGAAACACAGAGCAAGGCAAGTGTGCAATTAGCATCCCGTATGCACTTCAGAAGGCTAACAAACAACCCAGGTCCAGAACTATTCATCCAATCAACATGTTGCAAATCAAAGGCGATATGTTCTGCGTGCTTTTCATGAATAAGTTCCTGCACCTGTTCACGGAGTCCAAGAATATCTGAAAAAACTCCAAACACTTTCACGTTCACTGTCAGGACAGCTACCCCAGTTTCAGGATACGCGATTGGGAACGGCATGTACTCTCCTTTTTGTGATGAGCATTGTTGAGAAAACCCTATAACCTAGAAAAAATCTCGTCAATACCTCAAGCATAAAAAAGAGCTCGTGGGGGACGAGCTCAGGGTTTTGGATTTCGCTGATCTTTTTCAGCCTTCCGAAAGTTTCGCCGAGAAATGAGAATCAGCTCTACAATTGCAATGAAAAGAAGTGCCACTTCCAACGGGGTAATACTTTCCATGGAACCTCCAAATGAACAGACTTTGCGTCCATTATCGCCTTTGGTGCGGGAATGTCAATAACAAAATCGGCGCACAGCGGGCTGTGCACCTACATTTTACCCTCAACCCTCACCCTCCATCCATACTCGCCGCCACACCCAAACCATCCACCCCAGCCTACCACCCCTTCACCTTGCACCCAGCCGCGGCCGCGGCCATCTGGGCTTCTTGCTTAGACGTGCCTTCGCCCTCGGCTACTTTTTCATCACCAATGTACACGCCCACCACGAAGCTCCGCGCGTGGTCTGGTCCGGATTGGGACAAAACTTTGTAGGTTGGCGTCACGCCCATGCGCTCCTGGCTGGCTTCCTGGAACTGGCTCTTGGGATCCCGGTACAGCTGATTTTCCAAAATGTACTTGAACTTGGTGAGCACGTGGTCGGAGATGAACTTCTCCGCTGCGCGGTAGCCCTGGTCCAAGAAGATGGCACCCACCACGGCTTCAATGGCGTTAGCCAAAATAATCTGCCGGGCTTTGGAATTCTTGTCCCGAGATTCACCGCGGGAGAGGTACAGGTAATCATCCATGCCAATACCAGAAGCAATTTCGGACAAGGTTTTGGCGTTCACCAAGCTGGCGCGCCAGTTCGTCAACTCACCTTCCGGGTTAGGGTAGGTTTGATAGAGGTACTCCGTGACCACGAGCTCCAGCACTGCATCACCAAGAAACTCCAGACGCTCATTGTGCGCCAGGGGGAACTCGGGATGTTCATTGAGATACGACCGGTGGACAAAGGCTTGCTTCAGGATCTCGAGGTTCTTGCACTCCAAGCCCATGGCATCGGCAAACTCCTGGACAGGTTTCATACAAACTTATTCAGCAGGGGCAGCGGGGGACGCTGGGGGCATTTCCGGTGGCTTCTCGCCCAGCATGCGCTTCACATTCTCTGGGGTTATCACTTGGCTTTCCGGTGCTTGCGCTTGCAATTCCATATGATCTTTGAATATGGAGCCCAGCACACCGTTCACAAACCGGCCAGAAGATTCCCCGCCAAAACTCTTGGCCAGTTCAATGGATTCGTTAATCGCCACTTTGGGCGGCACTTCGGCCGTAGAAAACTTCAGTTCAAAAATTCCCAGACGCAGTACGTTCCGGTCCACATTGGTAATCTGGTCTAGCGGCCACTCTGGCGCATACTGGACAATGAGCTTGTCGATGTCTGGCTGGTGCTTCAGCACGCCGCGCACCAGGCGCAGGGCAAAATCATGGTCGTCAAAATCTGGAGCAAACTCCAGTTTGTTCTTCTCAATCAAGGCTTCCGGATCCGCAGCATTGCCATTGAAATCCCACTCAAAAAGCGTTTGGAGGGCAATGGTACGGGCGAGGTGCCGGTTGGACATAGCTTACCGGCTGGCGCGCGATTCGCGCTTCTTGGTTCGGGCAGCCGTCCGTGCATCCCGGTCCTTCAGCTTCAATACATCGCGGCCTTTGTAGTACCCGCAATTCGCGCACACTCGGTGAGGCCGGATGGCGGTCTTGCACTTTGGACAGGCCGTGAGTGCCGTTGCGGAAAGCGCGAAGTGCGCAGCGCGCTCTCGCTTGGATTGCTTGGTTCGGCGTTTGGCAGGGAGACCCATAGGAACTAGACGGTAAAGGAAAGGATGCTGTACGTCAATCCTACTGCATTCCCTGGCACTTGGGCAAGCCATTGACGTTTTGCTCCGGGAAAGGTACAACAAAGGGAAAGAAAAATGACCTTTTGACAAGGAGGAACCATGCCTCGTCTCCACCTCACAGATGAGCAAATCAGTGCACTCTTGGCACAAACCGACGTTCTGCGTGACCCAGCCGGCTGCAACCACACGGTCGCCCGACCAACGGGAAAAACCTGGGACGCACCTGGGCACCCAATCCATGGCAAGCAAAGCCATGTGTGCGTGAGCTGCGAAACATCTCGGACGCTCCGTGTAACAGATGTCGTTTGGCCAACGCTCAAACCAGCGGGGGAGTGATGCGGAGAATCCTTTTTCGATGCCGATGGGTAATTATCGCTGGCGCTTGTGCAATCACGATTGCGCAGCTGTCCGCCGTTGAACAGCCAATTGACCACTTAACGGCCACGATACTTTCCTACCAATGCGGCGCCCTTCCCGTTGATTCCGTCCGGCTCGGGTATGCGATTTCAGATTCAATCTACTGCCGCGGGTATCGGGTAGGCTGCGCGATCCGAAGCTTCGCCGCTGATCCAACCCAAGAGTACGAACGAGTAGCCACCGCTGCAAACCAACTGCCGAAGAGTTCGCTCATCCTCTTGGCGGTCTACGTGGCAGGTATGCACGATGGCGAAGCGGGCAGAAAAAATCGCATCAAAGAATTTCGAAGGCACGAGGCCTAAGTACCTTCACCCGCCCCCAAACTGGAGGCGGGTTTTTTGTACAAACAACAGCACAGGCTGGAGAGCCTGTGCTGGGAAAATGTTGATGGCTATTAGACAAAGGTAACCGACGCCACGCTGTCCTTCACCTCTTTGAAGCGCATCAGGCGCACACCCTGCGTGTCGCGGCCGAGAACGGACACCTGCTTCAGGGGCAAGCGGATGACCTGACCTTTTTCGGAAATGATAACTACGTCTTCTTGCTCACGCTTGGCATTCACAATGAAGGCGGAAGCAATCTTCCCGGTCTTCTCCGTGATCTTGGCAGTCTTGATGCCTGACCCACCGCGACCCTGGATGCGGTACTCCTTCAGGTTGGTGCGCTTGCCGTAACCCGCGCCCATGATGACCAGGAGCTGTTCGTTGGTACCAGCCTTGCCTTCGGGAATGATGTCCATGCCGGCAATCATGTCACCCCGCTTCAGGTTCATGCCGCGCACACCCCCGGCAGTACGGCCCATGGGACGGACAGATTTTTCCGCAAAGCGAATGCTCTGGCCGTTCACGGAGACCAGGATGATGTCATCCTTCCCACTGCTGGGTTTCACCCACTCCAATCGATCTTCCGGCTTCAGCTTGATGGCAATGAGTCCGGAGCGGCGCACGTCTTTGAAAGCCACGAGTTCGGTTTTCTTAATGGTGCCTTGGCGGGTGAGCATGATGAGGAACTTCTCTTCAGCAATTTCCGCCAGCGAGAGGACAGCGGAGACTTTCTCATCTGGTCCCAGCTGCAAGAAGTTCACCACCGCTTGGCCCTTAGCCGTGCGCGAGGCTTGCGGCACGTCGTAGGCTTTCAGCTGGAACACGCGGCCGCGGGTGGTGAAGAAGAGGAGGTCGGCGTGCGTCATGGTGGCGAACAGCTGTTCTACGCTGTCCTCTTCCTTGGTGGTGAGACCAATGACACCCTTGCCGCCGCGGCTTTGGGTTTTGAATGACTCGGGCTCCACCCGCTTGATGTACCCATCGCGAGTGAGCATGATCACCGTGGCTTCGTTGGGGATAAGGTCTTCCTGCCGGAACTCACCCACTGGGTTTGGATTTACCACGGTGCGGCGGTCATCACCGTACAGTTCCCGAATCTCCGTTACCTCTTTGGAAATCACGCCTCGAATCTTCTTGGGGCTGGCCAGCAATGCTTCCAGTTCTTTGATCAGCTGCAGCTTCTCCTTCAACTCTTGCTCAATCTTCAGGCGCTCCAGGTTAGCCAACTGCTGCAAGCGCATTTCCAGAATCGCCGTAGCCTGAATCTCACTGAGCTTGAATTGCTTCATGAGGTTCACCCGAGCTTCATCCTTATCTTTGGATTTCTTAATCAGCCGAATGACTGCATCAATGTTGTCCACGGCAATCTTTAAACCTTTCAAAATGTGGACGCGCTCCTTCGTGCGATCAAGATCGTACTGCGTACGACGGCGGATCACCACTTCACGGTGCTTGATGTACTCCTCCAGCACGCCCTTCAGGTGAAGGACACGGGGTTGGATGCCATCCACTAACGCCAGGAGGTTGACGTGGAAGGTGGTCTGCAAATCCGTCATGTCGTACAGCCGATTGAGCACCTTCTTGGGGTAGGCGTCTTTCTTCAGTTCAATCACCACGCGGACGCCATCTTTGTCTGACTCGTCACGCAGGTCGCGGATACCTTCCAGCTTCTTGTCCCGTACCAATTCGGCAATGTGCTCCAGCAAATTTGCCTTGTTCACCTGGTACGGCACTTCGGTGACAATAATGTGGTAGCTGCCGTTCTTGGCTTCCACAATGTCGGTCTTGGCACGAATCACAATGGCACCCTTGCCCGTGGTGTAGGCGGCTTCAATTTCTTTCCGATCGAAGATGGTGCCGCCAGTGGGGAAGTCTGGACCGGTGACAAATTTCATGAGGTCATCCACCGTCGCATCCGGTTCCGCAATCAGGTGGACAATTGCATCGCAAAGCTCCCGCAGGTTGTGCGGTGGAATGGACGTGGCCATACCCACGGCAATACCCACAGCACCGTTGAGCAGGAGGTTGGGAAGCGCGGCCGGCAGCACCGTTGGCTCTTGGCGGCTGCCGTCGTAGTTGGGAATGAAATCCACGGTGTTCTTCTCAATGTCTCGCAGCATCTCTTGGCTGATCTTCTCCAGGCGCGCTTCGGTGTAGCGCATGGCCGCAGCAGAGTCACCGTCCATGGAACCAAAGTTCCCTTGGCCGTCCACCAGTGGGTACCGCATGGCAAAGTCCTGTGCCAAACGCACCATGGAATCGTAGACCGCTACGTCACCGTGCGGGTGGTACTTCCCAAGCACTTCACCAACCACGGTGGCGGACTTGCGGTACTTGGCGGCGTGCGTGAGCCCCAAATCTTTCATGGCGTACAGAATGCGCCGGTGTACGGGCTTCAACCCGTCCCGTACGTCGGGCAGTGCGCGCGCCACAATGACGGACATAGCGTAGTCCAAGTACGACGTCTGCATTTCCTCCACAATGGGCCGAGCGCGAAGCTGGCCAGTGTTGAGGCTAAGGGTGGGTTGGGTGGGTTTTGGCGCTGGGGTGGACTTCGGCTTAGGAGGCATTGGTATTCGTCTGGCTATTTACATTTGCGGGATTTACATTCGCATTGCTATCGGCTGCAGGAAAAATTGCTTCTCGCAGCTGCTGCACCTGCTCGGGGGTGGGACTATTGGGGTTAATCTTCTTAATGGAATCCCGTGTATCATCCTTCCCAAACTGGAAAAGGTTACGCACTTGTTCAGAAAATTTCCCAAACGCAGGACTGGATCCTTTCTGTGATTCCAGCACGGATGGGAGGGTCACGATCCACAGGAATATCACGAGGCCAGAGACAATGCCCACGGACCAGAACACAAGCTTCCGGCGACGCTGCGTTTCTTCTGGGCTGAGCGGTGCCGCCATGCCGCGAACACGCGGTTTCTGCTTCTGGCGCTTGGGGTTGGGTGTAATGGCGTCGAGCGAGGGCATGATTACGCGTCGGGTTTGAGAATGACCACCTGCGTCTCTTCCTGTGGTAATTCTTTCTTTACAATTTTCAGCTTATCCACTGGCTGGCTCTTTACGCCCATCACTTTCATAAATGCATCTACCCCGGCAATGGGGAAGCGCTTCTTGTCCATGCCATGCACAAAGTAGTGCATGGGGATGACAATCCGGGGTTCTAGCTGCGTAATAATATCCGACGCAGCTTTTGCATCAATCGTGTAAAAACCGCCAACAGGGACGAAGAGAATGTCCACGCCATTCAGTTGCTCAAACTGTTCGTCCGTAAGCTTGGGCTGTCCCAGGTCGCCCAAGTGCGCGAGTTTCAAATCATCCGCCTCCAGACGGTACATGGTAATGCCGCCGCGCTCTGTGCCTTGGGTAGCATCGTGGAAACCTGGCACGCCTTGTGCAAACACCCCGCGCACTTCGTACTCGCCCGGACCGTTCGCCACGAAGGGCGAACCGCTGACACCTTGCAGGTAATTGTGGTCAGCATGGTCATGAGTGATGAGCACAAAGTCGGGCGTCACTTTAGGCATCTTCAAACCCACCCCAGGGTCGTAGGGATCAATGAGGACATTCGCGTTTGCGGTTTGGATTTTGAAGCAGGAATGGCCCAGCCAGGTGATGATCATGAGGGTATTTTTCGGTTCAAGGAAGGACGAGAAAAGGCCTCGCCGTCCTCTGCAGCGTAGCAAGGAAACCCTTTGGAATCAAGGGCATTTTTCAGGCTGCGAGCGGCAAATTCGTATCCACGTCATCCACATTCGGCAGATCATCCATGTCTTTGGCTGTGCTCTTTGCGGCAGCCGCTTCTTCCTGCACTAATTTCTGGAGATTGTCTTCGGCAGCGGGTTTGCCAGCGTCCACTGGCGCCTTCCCCTGAGTCACGCCGAAAACCGGTACCACCGTGGCTTTTTCCTGCATTTGGTGACCAAGCTGCGATGCCATGCCCCCGCCGAGTTGCACTGGCTTGGGTGAACCGGTAGTCACTTTCCCTGGTACAGCTTTCGCTGACCCCGGATTGATCGTCCCAGCGGTTTTCGTATCACCAAAGACCGAACCCTGCGCTTTCGCTGCGTTCGCTGAACCAACCACATCTTTGGGTACCACGGACGTAAACTTGTCTCGCTCTTCTGCGCTATGGCGAATATTTAAATTTTTTATTGCCGCTTGCCGGCGTTCAAGACGCTGCTTTTCTTCTGGGGATGGACCTGTACTCTGCGCCTCCTTCGCCTGCTCCTCACGTAGGTACTCCAAACCATGTTCACCAAGGGTCTTTGGATCAAAATTTTGAATAGCATGGTCACCCTGGTGCAACTTCGCGTGGACCATCTCTTTGGCAAACCCAGAAACTTTATACTGAGGATGCTCCTGAACAAATTTCAGGAACGAACCCACAAACTTCTTGGCTTGATGCGCAGTAACAGTTTTTTGAAAACGCACCTTTTCCGCGTGCTCTACGTCCGCCTTCTCCATGAGTTTCTTAAACTTGATAGCGGAAATGGGCTTGTCACCGTACTTGCTAGTGATAGGCGAAACCAACCGCTGCGCATGGCGGAGCAGGAGGTCAGTTTTGATTCCGGAGAGTTTAGCCATGTCCATACTATACCAAAAAAATGCTCATCTGTCAATTCTTGCGTGAATTTCCAAAGCAGCGTACTCTCTAAAAGCTCATTCATATTCCTTACGCATCCGCAATCGTGGCGCTAGCGTGCGCTGCGAGCCCGTCCAGCAAGCTTTGCTGGGCTGTGGTTAAGCATTTTTTTTGTTCTCTATGACCGATCAACAGACGTCAGCCGCGTTTGCCTCACTCCTGGAATCCCCAGACCAGCCCAACCTCCCAAAAGTTGGAGATGTGGTGGAAGGGACGGTTATTGCGCTATCCAAATCCGAAGTGCACCTGGATATTGACGGAATTACCACCGGGATTATTCGTGGAAAAGAGTTGGTGGATGAATCTGGCGAAACCGCAACCCTGAAGGTTGGGGATCGCGCCCAAGCCACAGTACTGGACTTGGAAAATGAAAATGGGGAAATGGAACTCTCCTTCCGCTTAGCCGGGCATGAGAAGGCCTGGGGTGAGTTGGATGCCATTCTCAGCGAACGCAAACCCGTGGACGTGGTCGTGGTTGCTGCAAACAAAGGTGGGCTCATGGTGAAGCTTGGCCGCATTGACGGCTTCTTGCCCGTGTCCCAGCTCACGCCGGAGCACTACCCCCGTGTGGAAGGTGGCGACAAATCCCGCATCTTGGAACTCCTAAACAAATTCATTGGCCAATCGTTCGCTGTAAAAGTATTGGATATTGATGAAGAAGCCAGCAAGCTGATTGTCTCTGAAAAAGCAGCGTGGGAAGAACAGCGTGTGGAAACGCTGAAGCAGTTCCAGCTGAACCAAATTGTGGAAGGGAAAATTACCGGCGTGGTGGACTTCGGGGTGTTCGTCGGCTTTGGTGAAGGGCTGGAAGGCTTGGTCCACATTTCTGAACTTGCCTGGCAGCGCATTGATAACCCCAAGGGCGTATTCCACATTGGCGATCCAGCCAAAGCCATGATTATTGGCATTGACGGTGCAAAGATTTCCCTCTCCTTCAAGCGACTGCAAGATGATCCTTGGGCCCAAGCCGCTGAGCGGTACAAAGTTGGTGATACGGTGAAAGGAAAAGTTGCCCGCTTGAACACCTTTGGTGCCTTTGTGGAACTGGACGACATTGTCCACGGCCTCTGCCACATTTCCGAACTCTCGCACGACCGGGTGAAGGATCCAGGCGAAATTGTCCGCCCTGGCGATGTGAAAGAATTCAAAGTCATTTCCTTTGATCCCGCGCAGCACCGTTTGGGTTTGTCCATGAAAGCCCTGCTGCCCGAACCAGAAGGGAAGAAGGAAGATGCAACGGATGCAGGAGACAAATCCGAATCCGAAAAAACCGAGGCGCCCGACCAAGAGCCCTCGACGGAAAAGGCGGAGTAGTCACAACGGTCTTTGGATTGCTTGTCTCCGAAGATTCACTCTACTGACGCAATCATATTATGAAAAACCTCAGCAAAAATATTCTCATTTTCGTGGTCGCTTTGCTCGTCATCTCCTCCGTCTTCTCCTTCGTGGGCGGCGAGAGTGGCAAACCCAAACCCATGCCCCTGAATGAGCTGGTGGCGGCAATTCAGAAAGACGAAGTGAAGCAGGTGGTGGTCGATGGCGAGAAACTGCATATCACCTTGAAGAGTGATGAGAAGCGCATTGCGTACAAAGAGCCGACAGACTCTTTTACCACGGCTTTGAAGAACTACAACGTGGCGCCAGAAAAAATTGCTGCCATTGATTTACAGGTGAAGCAACCGTCCAATGGCTCAGTATGGCTTGGCGCAATTTTGCCCATCGTCTTGCCCCTCGCGCTCTTCATCTTCTTCTTCTGGTTCATGATGCGCCAGGCGCAGAACGTGAACAACCGCGCCATGTCCTTTGGCCAAACCGGACCCAAGGAGCAGCCTGATCAACAGAAGAAGCGTGTGCCCACAACCTTCGCCGACGTGGCGGGTGCCCAAGAAGCGAAGACCGAGCTTATGGAAGTTGTGGAATTTTTAAAGTTCCCCAAGAAGTTCACCACCCTGGGCGCAAAAATTCCCCGTGGCGTGTTGCTCGTTGGCAGCCCAGGTACCGGCAAAACCTTGCTGGCCAAAGCGGTAGCGGGTGAAGCTGGGGTACCCTTCTTCCATATCTCTGGCTCGGAATTTGTGGAAATGTTTGTGGGTGTGGGCGCCTCCCGCGTCCGTGACCTCTTCCGCCGAGCTAAGAAAGCTGCGCCGTGCATTATCTTCGTGGACGAAATTGACGCCGTGGCACGCCAGCGCGGTTCTGGTCTGGGCGGCAGCCATGATGAGCGTGAGCAAACCCTGAACCAAATTCTGGTGGAAATGGACGGCTTTGATACCGAGACGAATGTCATCGTCATTGCTGCCACCAACCGACCAGACGTCCTGGACCCAGCCTTGCTCCGCCCTGGTCGCTTTGACCGCCGGGTAATTTTGGACTTGCCCGACCTGAAGAGCCGGGAAGCCATTCTGAAAGTCCACAGCCGCAAGAAGCCCCTGGCCCCCGACGTGAACTTGCAGAAAGTTGCACAGCGCACCCCAGGCTTCTCCGGCGCGGACCTTGCTAACCTCCTGAACGAAGCGGCAATTCTGGCCGCGCGCCGGAATTTGAAACAGGTTGGCCAAGTAGAATGTTTAGAATCCATTGAAAAAGTGATGCTAGGGCCCGAGCGCAAGAGCCACGTGCTGAGCGAACAGGAGAAGAAGATTACCGCGGTGCACGAAGCCGGGCATGCCCTGGTGTCTGCCAGTCTGCCGCATGCCGATCCGGTGCACAAAGTGTCCATTATCTCCCGTGGCCAAGCAGCAGGGTATACGCTCAAGCTGCCCGAGTTTGAAAAAAAACTCCACAGCAAAGCTGAGTTCATTGATGACCTAGCCGTGATGCTGGCTGGCCAAGTGGCGGAGCAGGAAGTGTTTGGCGACATTACCACCGGCGCCCGGAATGACCTGCAGCAGGCCACCCGCTTGGCGCGCAAACTCGTGACGGAGTTTGGCATGAGCGAGCTGGGCAGCCGCACGTACGGTAACAAGGAAGAAATGATTTTCCTGGGCCGAGAAATTACGGAGCAACGCGACTACTCGGAAAAAGTTGCGGAGAACATTGACGCGGCCGTGGACAAGTTCCTGAAGCACGGGCACGAGACGGCAAAGAAGATTGTGAAGAAAGCTCGCCCTGCCTTGGATGCGATTGTGGCCAAGCTCCTGGAGAAAGAAACTCTGGAACAAGAAGAGTTTGCCGCGCTGGTCAAGCCATTCCTGGAACCAGCACCCGCACCCACATCTGCCTAGCAACAAAAGCAAACCCCGCTTAACCCAAGCGGGGTTTTTGGTTTCGGAGGAACGGAGGACGGTGTCGCCCCGTCACGCGACGAGGGCAGGCAGCCCGTATCGACATGCGGAAACGTATCGCGTTTTACGAACCGTTCAACGTTATCCAAATGCCGTTTTTCGATACGGGTGGCCAGACCGTACCCCGATTGCCGCTGGTCATAGCTTTTCGTCTCAAAAATGCTATACTTTTACCCATGGAGGAAAAACCCATCCAAAAAACCATCTACCTGCAGACCATCCGCGAAGCATGGCGCATTGCACGGCATCACAAGTTCCTGTGGTTCTTTGGGTTTTTTGCTGTCCTCATGAATTCAGCGCTGGTCAGCGGTATTGATTCCTTCCTCAACAACCTGTCATTCATTCAAAATCAAGGTGACACGCTGGCACAGGCAAAAATTTTCTACCAATCAGAAACCCTGTCATTCATACTCAACAACGTCTCGCAATTCTGGAAGACAGTTTCGGTGGCGAACATTCTCACGTTACTCATTGTGATTGGGATCTTCGTTTTCTTCATCTGGATGTCCGTCCTCTCCCAAGGCGCGCTGATTACCGCAACGGAAAAACTCCGGCGGGGAAAAGTGGTCCAACCAGAAGAAAGCTTCCGCGATGGCAGCCGAACCTTCTGGCCCATCTTCTGGCTGAACATTCTGCAACGCGTGGTCACCACCGGTGCCGCCATGCTCATTGCCGTACCACTGGTGTCCCTGTACCTCAGCAATGGCCAGGAAATCTGGGCGACCATCCTGGGCATTATCACCTTCATCATCTTGATACCGTTTGCAGTTGTAGTGGGCTTCTTGCTGCAGTTCGCTTCCGCGTACGTAGCCCTGCGTGGCCGCACCGTTGGCCAAGCAATAAAGGACGCCTGGCGCCTGTTCCGCCAGCACTGGCTGGCAAGCGTAGAAATGGCGATTATCCTCTTTCTCATTTTCACGGTCATCATTGTTCTCTTCTCCACGCTGTTCTTCCCGCCCATCGTTAACCTCTTCGTTTCCGACAGTGCTGGTTTCCTCAGCGGCTTGGGGAACTACATCAATGCCTCGCTGGTGATCACGCTCATTATCCTCTTCCTCTTTGCGGGCATCTTCTGGTCTTTCCAGTACGTTGCCACCACGCTGTTCTTCCTCAAATTGGAAGAGGGCGGCGTCATGTCCAGATTAGTGCGCTGGTTTGGCCACTGGGGTCACGTGGGTTCAAAGCCGAAACTCGCCCCCAGAAAAGTCTAGACAGGCATAGCTTCAAAGAAATACCCGCCATGACGTACCATGGCTGTATTGTTGCAGACGAAAAAACATGCTGTAGTATACGCATGCGGGCGCGTAGCTCAGTTGGTAGAGCGGGTGTCTTATACACACCTGGTCCTAGGTTCGAGTCCTAGCGCGCCCACCATCGTTTTTCGCGTATGACGTTTGGTCCGTACCAAACGGTACATACACCGTTACCTAACTATGCTCGATCAAGGCACCCAACTTCCCACCGTCCAAAGAATTCTCCAAATCCTTCCTGCAAAGGCTGAACTTTTTGTTGTGGGTGGAACCGTCCGAGATGCGCTGCTGCACCGACCCACAACGGACCTGGATCTGGTGGTTCG
>CAZBMC010000003.1:0-24608 GCA_964493065.1 uncultured Gammaproteobacteria bacterium | reverse complement strand
ATACTCTGGCCGCGCTGGAGCAGCTTGGGTACTCCGCAGCAGAAGCACGGAAAGCGCTGGGTCAAGTTGAAGCAAGTATCACCAAGCCAGCGGAACGCATTCGCGCCGTGCTCCGGAATCGGGGGAGCCGCGTATGACCATACAGGAATGGACTGACCAGCAAACCTGGGAGCAGTTTTTAGATACCCAGGCGCACGCATCTTTTCAGCAGCGGTGGACGTGGGGTGGCTTTCGGGAAAAACTTGGTACCACAGTGACGCGTTTTGCGGCTGTGGAAGGTGACAAGCTGATGGGCGTGGTGCAGGTGCTGGCAGACCAGTGGCGGTTTGGGTTAGTGACGCACACGGTGTTCAGTGGCCCGGTGGCAACTTCACCGATGATCTACAACGCGCTGCTTGAACGCGTGGCGCAGGTTGCTCGGCAACAGCGGGTGCTCTTTGCGCATGTAGAATCCCCAGCACTCCTGAATGATCACCGAGCCCAGGACGCGGCAGCCCAACTTGGCTTTCGGCTGGTAAAAGCGTTGCAGCCCACGGACACGCAGATTCTAGATTTGACGCAAGCCGAAGCGCAGCTCCTGCAGGGGATGCATGAGAAGACGCGGTACAACATTCGGCTGGCGGAGAAACGGGGGGTGAAAGTTGAAGTCCGCACCGGTGTTGCTGCCCGCGATGCAGCGCAGACTTTTGCGGATATCCAGAAGCAAACCACCACCCGAGATAGATTTTCTGCTCACGGCGCTGCGTACTACCAGGCCATGGTTGAGCATTTGCCAACTGGCATGGTGAAGGTTTACGTGGCCATGTATGAAGGCATGCCGATTGCCGCGAATTTGGTCATCCATGCCGGTGACACCGCTACGTACCTACATGGGGCTTCAGCTGATGCCCACCGGAACGTAATGGCGCCGCACCTCTTGCAGTGGCGACAGATAGTGGATGCGAAACTTGCTGGGCTGCACTGGTACGATTTTTTTGGCATTGAGACGCCAGAACGCCCCCGCCAGAGCCGGGCGGGTGCCAGCTGGGCGGGCATTACCCGCTTCAAACTGGGTTTTGGCGGACAGACCATTTCCTACGCCAATGCCGTGGAGTTGCCAGTTCGGAAAGGCTGGTATAGGATTTTGAGCATCCGCCGCTCACTCCGTTAATCCCTATGGAAGGTGAACCGAAACCTGAGGCCGGGCAACTCTTGCGAGTCGAACTCGACGAAGAGTACAAGTATTTGCAGAAATTGTGTTCGTGTGGAAATGAATTTCGCACTGCAATTCCCCGGAAGTTTTTTAAGCATCCGGATGATTTGTCGTTAACCCTTGCGGTGAATGGGAATGAACGGATGCCAGGGTACCCGGATATTAAATCCGCAGACGTGCAAGCCCGCATTGACCAACTGGAGTGTGGCGATGCAGAGCGACACCCGGAAGCGTAATATTTTTCTATGTTAGACACCGTAGTCATTTCCGCCGCCGGCAAAGGCACCCGCATGAAGGAGCTGGCGAAGGATAAACCAAAGCACATGATTGAGGTGAACGGTAAACCGTTCCTCTGGTACCTGTTGGAAAATCTTCGCGCGGTTGGGTATAAGAAAATTGTGGTCGTCGTTGGCCACCTTAGCCAGCACATTGAGCAATTCGCCGAATCGTACCCGCATCCCATTACCATTGTGAATCAGTACGCAGTCATGGGTGAGGATGTCTACGGTACGGCCGTGCCAGTCCTCGCTGCGGAAAAGGCTGTGAACGGCAAACCGTTCTGCGCGCTGTACGGTGATAATCTCTACTCTGTCCGTGACCTCCGATCCATGAACCACGATGATGGCTTCTGCTACGTTGGCGGTTTGCCACATGAGCAGTATCAGAAGTACGGCGTGCTCATTCCTGGGGAGAACGACCAACTGAAGGAGATTATTGAGAAGCCAGATCATGACGTGGGTTCCAATTTAATTAACACCGGCCTTTTCACCTTTACGCATGACATTTTTGATGCCTGCCGCCGGGTGAAGCCCACGCCGCCCAAGAATGAACTGTACCTGACGGACGCAGTAACCGAACTGGCTACACAAGGGAAGGTCCGGATCCAGCGCATCCAAGATTACTGGAAGGACTTTGGCTCACCGGAAGATGTGGGCACGGTGAGTTCGTTTCTCCAGCAACGAGTATGAGCGGCCTTGTCGAATCATTTTCTGGTATCCGTGGTACCTGGGGCGAGAGTTTCACCCCCGAGGTCTGCCGGCGGTACGGCTACGCCTTTGGGCAAATGTTGCTCGCCAAGCATGCGGATGCAAACGTGGTCATTGGCCGAGATACGCGGCCGTCGGGGCCAGGGGTGTTCGCTGCGCTGGTGCAGGGGTTGGCTGCTGCCGGTATTCGGCGGGTCATTGATCTTGGCATCAGCTCCACACCCATGACCGAACAGGGCGTTCGGCACTTTCGCGCTGCTGGCGGGGTGATTCTCACTGCTTCACATAACCAGCCTGAAGATAATGGCATGAAGTTTTTGCAGGGCACAGGCGGCATCCTCTCCGCAGGTGATGCAGCAATCCTCATCCACGAAGCCGGGAGCGAAGAGGTGCAGGCCGTGAGCCAGGCGATGGAGGGCGCCACGGCGTCGGTTGGTTTGGAAATTATTGATGGGCACCAAGAAGCTGTGGATGCGTACCTCCAATTTGTGTTGGATTCAACCGGATGTACCCCTGCGCACGTCCAAAAGGCAAATGTGAAAGTGCTGCTGGATATCAACGGCGGGGCAAATGGTGAGGTTGCACCAGCCTTGGCCAAGAAACTTGGCTTAGCTGTTGTGGTGAAGGGGCAGAAGCCTGGAGAGTTCTGGCGATTGGTGGAGCCCAAGGCGGAGTCCCTGGCGCCCCTGGCCGCCGAACTACATGATGGCATGTTCGCCTGCGCGTTTGACTGCGATGCCGACCGCATGGAAATTGTTCTGCCTACCTCCAGCCAGTTCGCGCTGCAGTACGGTCCACTCGTCTCGGGTCAGTACGTTGTTG
This sequence comes from uncultured Gammaproteobacteria bacterium, assembly GCA_964493065.1. Classification (GTDB taxonomy): domain Bacteria; phylum Patescibacteriota; class Patescibacteriia; order PEXW01; family PEXW01; genus JBAYJA01. The sequence continues at coordinate 21,608 of CAZBMC010000003.1, read as the reverse complement.
GATTAGTCGTGCAGGCAATCCTCAGCACTGATCCCAAGGCCAAGGAGCACCCAGTCATTACCAATGATGCGACCAGCCAGATGGTGAAGCGGATAGCCGAACACGCCGGCACAACGGTGGAAGAGGTGGAAGTGGGCGAGACGAACGTGGTGTCTATGATGCATGACCGGGGAAGTAAGGTCGGCGGTGAAGGCTCCAATGGTGGGAGCATTGTGGCGCCGGGTCAGTGCCGTGACGGTTTGCAAGCCCTCGCCGTCATCATTCGCTACTTGGCTGATCACCATACCACCCTGGATCAAACTCTTCTTCACTTACCACATTTCCACACCGTCGCCGTCAAAGCCCAGTGCTTGGGTAGTCAGCAAGCTCGGGCGCGGCAGGGGATGATTGAACACTATCGCGTTGCAGGCGCGCGGGTGACCACCACGGGCGGGCAGGACGGTGGGGTGAAAGCCTGGGTGCATTCCGATGCCTGGGTCTGGTGGCGCGCCTCCAAGACCGAAGCCGGTGTCTTCCGCATCATCGCGGATGCTAAAGACCGGCACACCGCAGAGCAACTGTTGAAAGAAGCGAAAGAAGTCTTTGCTCGGGTGAGTAAAGTGTGATAGGAATAGGGAAGCCGTAAGCTGTAAGCCATAAAGCCGTAGAGACCTTTGAAGTTTTGTAATATGCGCCCGTAGCTCAATGGATAGAGCGTTGGCCTCCGAAGCCAAAGGTTGTGCGTTCAATTCGCGCCGGGCGCACCAGCTTGTTTCGTGCTCACAGTTCCGCGTGACGCGCTCTTCGCGCATCCCGCTTCCCGCCTGCCTTCGACATACGAAGTACGGCGGGCAGGCACCGTTCGCACGAAGCCTCGCTTGACCCCATGAACGCGTGCTCACCCCGAAGACGGGGTTGCGCGCCACATTCATGGGGATCCCAGAAGATTTTGCGTATACAAAAAGCTGCCGAAGTGGATTCGGCAGCTGATGGGGATAGTACTGGAATTTAGAACTGCTTGATTCTCTCCACGATGAGTGGCGCAATGGAAACCTGGTGTATTTTTGGAATCCGTTTTTCCCACGGGAGGTAAATAGAATCCGTAATCCATACTTCTGAAATTCGTTTCGCCTTCTTCAGTTTTTGGATAGCGCCGCCCGCCAAGACACCGTGGGTTGCCATGACAATAATTTCCTTACATCCCGTACGTTCAGCTTCTTTCTCCGTTGCAGCAATCGTGCCTGCCGTGCTGATTTCGTCTTCGCGAATGAAGACGGTCTGTCCGGTAAGGTCACAGTCTGCTCCTTCAGATTCAGTAACGTCGTGTTCGGGATGGTTCTTTCGAAAATTGACGACGGGGATACCAAGAAGTGCGGCAAACTCCTTCGTCAATTCATCTCGGCCAATATCCGGGCTGAGCGCGGAAGCCTTTTGCAGATTTCGTTGGCGAGCGATCTCGGCAAAGAGGGCGTTTGTGCAAATGACATCAACATTTGCACCGGCGTTTCTAAAGTAGTCCACAGTGATTGCGGCGTGTGGGTCGCAGAGAATGACATCAGTAGCTCCGGCTTGCACTGTCGTCTGGGCAACGAATTCGGCCATAATTGCTTCTCCGCCGCTGCAGTCACGTTCCTGCCGGCGGAAACCCATGAACGGCATAATGACGACAATCCGGGCTGGTTTGCATTTTTGTATGGCATGCAAAGGACCCCAGAGGTCAAAGTACGTCGAAGGTGCAAATTCGCACGTTGATTGAATGAAGAAGATGGTCTTGCCAGGAATACTGTCAGTATTCATTAGTCGATACCATGGTTCGCCATCTGCAAACCGTTCAACGTCGATTTCTGCTAAGGGGACGGCGAGGAGATTGCTCACTTCAGTTGCGAGCTTGAATGAAGCTCGACCACAGAAAATGATAGGTTCGTGTTGCAATGTATACCTCCAAGAGTTTTGTTAAAGGTCAATATAGCTGGTTACCATACCGCGTCTGAGCAAAATCCGTCAACAGCCCCTTGACGCTCAGCTGCAGGGCTTTATACTTTACTCTCCGTTGTTTTTTACAATTCGCTTTAACGCTTGTTGAGTATTCGGCTGATGCGGTGCGATGCTAATCTCGCCTTCAGGGTGGGAAACCCCGAACCTATGAATCAGGGTCCGTTAGGTTCATCAAGCGCAACAAAGGAGGGCACGCACATGCCCCACACGTCTGTCGCCGACGCCCCAGTGGTTGCTGCCACTGACGCACCGGCAATTCCCTTCGGTTCGCACTTCACCCTGGATGGGTACGGGTGCAGTGAGGAGAAGCTCGCAGACATGGACCTCGTGTTTGAGGTTCTGGAACGCTTGCCTGGGCACCTGGGCATGCACAAGATCATCACGCCGTACGTGGTGAAGGCCGCCGGTAACGATAAGAAGGATCCGGGCGGTTACTCAGGGTTCGTCATGATTGCGGAAAGCCACATCTCCATTCATACGTTTCCCAAGAAGCGATTCGTCTCCATCGATGTCTACACCTGCCAGGGGGATCTGGACACGGCCAAGGCCAAAGCCTTTTTCCAAGAGGCCTTCCAGATTGAAGAGTTTGAAGAGCACCGCATAACGCGTGGCACGAAGTACGACATTTACCCTTTGTAAAAGTCACCAAAGTCAAAAAGAAAAACTCCCAGGTGGGAGTTTTTTTGGTGTACTTATTTTCGTTTCTTCCTCGTCGTTTTCTCAATCTCAGTGAGTCGTTGGGTGACTCGTTGCAGTCCATGATTGATTCTGACAGAGCCTTGATTCATGCTCACCGAGAGCCGTTGCATTATTTTGGCTGTAGCCACGGATTGTAGTGGAACTGGTATTGAGTGTCTCGAACACATACCTGGCTCGGTTTTGAAATTTCCCAAGCATGACGGGCAGAAGTAGATTCGTTCATGACTGAGTAACTCTTGTAGTTTTGGGTTGATGCCCATGCCATCCTCCTTGGTTTTGTTTTAGTGTAGCACCATATCATTTTGGCACCACATGGGTCAAGGTTGCCGTTGCTTCGCAGACGCGGTACGCTGCAGGTAGGTCATTAACCAACACCCCTATGCCAACGATTCATAATCACACGGTGGACGGTGACACCGAAGCCCTACGTGCATTCCGCCAGCTGGATGACGAAGAAGCCAAAGTGCTTCTGGAATACGTGAAGCACCATAAAGAAGCGGATTTTGAAACCACGGTGAATGGCAAGCGGATGAACTTCAAACTCGTCCGGGAGTCAGACGGCACGTACCACGTGGAAAATGAGGGCAAGGAAAAGTCGTCCAGTGGTTGGTTTTAACCCACGTCCATGCAATTTTTTACCAAACTCCACAAAGACCTTCGCCGGCAGCGTCAGCTGCGGGAGCAGACCTTTGGTATAACCCGGCAGGCGCAGCAAGCTGCCAAACTCGCCATTTTTGCCGTGCACCGGGACAACCCAAAGGAAGCGGAAGAATTTTTGACCCGCAGCCAGAAGCAGCTGGCAGACGTGCAACACAATTTACGTAAAGAACCACGCGCGTTGAACGACGGCAACCTCCTGGCCGCCTTGGAAGAGTTTGGCGAAGCCTGGCTCACCTTCATGTTCACGCAGAACAAGAAGTTAGCGTTCCCTAAGAAGCCCGTCCTGGCGGCTGACCAGCAAGTTGGAGCGGCGGCAGACTTTACCGGTGAGTTGGTTCGGCGTGCTGTCCTGGCCGTTACGGATGGCGATAAGAAAACCGTGGACCGAGCGTACAAGACGGTCCGTGATGTGGTTGACCACCTGGCCAAGGCGGACTTGACCGGCCACCTGCGCCAAAAGTTTGACGAAGCTAAACGGAACCTGAAGCGTTTGGAAGAAATTCGGTACGATTTGAAAGTCCGGGGAAGGTAGTTGCAGGGGTGGAGGGTTTGGGTGTGGCGGCGAGTATGGATGGAGGGTGAGGATTGAAGGCAGAAAAGTGTGGGGCTTTATGCCACAAGGCACGATAATACAAAACATCCAGAGCGGCTTTTCCAAGCCGCGGTACTTTGTTTAACAGGCGAAAGCTTGTTCTGCGAAGACTGCTAGCAGAACCACCCCTAACCCCTCCTTGGAAAAGGAGGGGAGGATATGCGTCCGTTGTTTGTTGTTCGTTGTATACAAAAAACCGGACTCCCTGGGGAATCCGGTTGCATGAAGTACGTTGTTATGTTATTTGACGACTGCGAGAACCAGGTTACCGTCGCGCTCAATGAGCACGCCGTGCGGGTGTGGTTGCCAGGCGTAGAACGGACCGTCGTAGACGAGTTCGCCATCCAAGGTGGAAAAAATTCCTTTTTGCAGTTGGATGACAGTTCCTGAAGGGGTAACGCACCATTCCTTCGGAATTTTTGTCCACAAGTGTTCTGCGTTTTTCCCATCGTATTTGATGAGCCCATGCTCTCGCTCGGCGACGATTACGCCGTGGTCGTAGGTTTTCCAGGCGATCATTTTTCGGGCGCCGTAGAAAGCGGCTTGCTGCTCGGGTGCAGTAGCAATCCAGAGTTGCCCATTTTTCTCGACGATGCAACCGTGCGCATTCACTCCCCAGGGCTTCACGGTATCAACGCAAATTGATTTTCCATCAAAAGTCGTAATCGTGAAGTCATGTTCAACGTAAAGTTGCTGACCATCACTGAGAACATGGAAATGTACTGGCATTGGTAGCGTCAATGCGTTGCCACGGCCATTTGTCGTGATCACGGAAAGTTGGAGTTTTGACCCAATTCTCTGGGCAATGCAGAGTTCATCATCAATGGCAAAGAAGGAGATACATCTGCCCCTGAAGATCGGTTCGGGGTTATCATTCCGGAAGATTTTGTCACCCCTTTGGTGAAAGACTCCCCGTATGCTCGACACGTACTCGTCTGGCATTTTTTCACCATGGAAGAGCGTAATACGATCCCCGGTGTCAGCTTCCATCAAGAGTCTAGGATAGTTGGATTCGCTGGATTCCTTATACAGTTTGAAAAGTTTCACTTTTCCTCCTTGGTTGTTGTTCTGGTTTTCCGCTTACTGTACGGAAAGCCCGCCCTGTCGTCAAGTATCCAATCTGCTACACTACTCCTACCTATGTCCACTGTGATTCTCCACCGTCGGCCGCCCAAGGACCTGAAAATTGACTACGCCAAAGAGCTGAATGCCGAGCAATTTGCCGTGGTGGAAAATGGCGACGGGCACGTGCTGGTGCTGGCAGGTGCAGGCTCAGGCAAGACCCGAACCATTGTCTACCGGGTGGCTTGGCTCCTGGAGCACGGCATTAGCCCAGACCGGATCCTCCTGGTTACGTTCACCAACAAGGCAGCGCGGGAAATGCTCACTCGGATTCAAGAGCGCCTGGGCGATGTGCCCAGCCCCATTTGGGGTGGGACGTTTCACCACGTGGCCAACCGGATTCTGCGCCGCTACGCCGCCCGCGTGGGCCGTACCCCCAGCTTCAGTATCCTGGACCAGGAAGACAGCCGGAGCTTGATCAACGCGTGCATTGCAGATCTGAACATTGATACCAAGCAGCGACGTTTTCCCACGGCAAACGTTTTGCAAAATCTCATTTCCTTTTCCCGGAACACGCGGCAGGATATTGCCGACATTGCCGTGGAGAAACTGCCCAACGCACATACGATTGTTGATCAAGTGGTCGGCGTGGCTCGGCGGTACGCCGAGCGGAAGGCGAAGCAGAACCTCATGGACTTCGATGACCTGCTCGTCCTCATGGTCGAGCTCCTGGCGAACCACGCCGATGTCCGCACCAAACTCCAAGAGCAGTTTCAGTACGTGTTGGTTGATGAATTTCAGGACACGAACTCCTTGCAAGGCGAGCTGGTACGGAATCTTGCCAGCAAGCACGGGAATTTACTGGTGGTGGGGGACGACAGCCAGAGTATTTACGCCTTCCGCGGCGCAGACATCAGCAACATTCTGCAATTCCCCAAGACGTTTCCGGAAACCAAGCAGTTCCGGTTGGAAGCCAATTACCGCTCCACCCCCCAGATTCTGAAACTCGCCAACGCAGTTATCCAGCATAACCTGGAGCAGTTTCCAAAAGAGCTGCACGCCATGCGTCCAGCCGGGGATTTGCCGCAGCTCATTCCCTGCCGGGATGACGGGCAAGAAGCCACGTTCATTGCCCAGCGGATTTTGGAATTGCAGACCAATGGCTTAGCCTTCCGTGACATGGCCGTGCTGGTGCGCGCCATTAGTCACACCCAAGCGTTGGAATTTGAGTTGGCCCAGCGCGATATTCCGTACATTGTTCGCGGCGGTCTCCGGTTCTTTGAGCGCGCGCACATCAAAGACGTGCTGGCCTACGTGAAGTTCATTGCCAACCCGGCAGATGAAGTGGCGTGGCTGCGGGCAACCACGTTGCACGTGGGGGTTGGACCCAAGACTGCCGGCGAACTCTTCAACCGTGTCCAAAGTTTGGGCGCAGACATTGACCTGAAGACCATAGACTTCGTCTCATTGGTGGACAAGCGGGGGATGAAGGGAATCTCGATGTTCCAGGCAGTCATTCGGAAGATGCTGGAAACCGGGGCTATGGATGAGAAGAAGGAGAAGGTGGTGTTTTTGCCGCACGAGCTCATCCGCGTGGTAGCAACCGGAGAGTACGTTGATTACCTGCGCACGCAGTACCCAGACGCAGACGAACGCTTGCTAGACCTAGAGCAGCTGGCACTGTTTGCCAGCAAGTACAAATCCCTTCATTCATTCCTCTCAGATGTGAGTTTGCAAGAAGCTTTCAGTGCCGGTGCCGTGGCCGAGGAAAATGATGACGCCATCGTCCTCTCCACTATTCACCAAGCCAAAGGTTTGGAATGGGAGGCCGTGTTTGTGCCCCGATTGGTGGAAGGGAGTTTCCCCAATGGCCGAGCTACGGAAGAGCGGAATGGCATCGAAGAGGAGCGGCGTTTGTTCTACGTAGCTACCACGCGTGCCAAAACCCACTTGGCGTTGTCCTACCCACTGGTGATCAATCCCACGGGTTCGATGTTGCTCACGCGGCCTTCGCGGTTCTTGGATGAGATTCCTGCCAATGCCCTTGATCGGGTGGAATTGCAAGAAGAAGGACTGGGTAGCTGGGACGGGACGGAACGAGTAATAGATTTGTAAAAGTATTTTTTGGGATCCATATGTCCCTCCCTCGGTTCCACGAAGACAGTTACGGGCACTTTGTCACCACCAAGACCTACCAAGGTCAGCGGCTGTTTACTGACGCGAAGATTTGTGAAATTGTCCTGAACAATCTGGAGTTTTACCGAAAGTTGTTACATTTCGACGTGTTGGGTTACTGTCTCATGCCGGATCATTTGCATCTGATTGTCTGGTGGGATGTGGATGCGTATCCGATGTTGACCATTGGGAAAATCATGCAAGGTATAAAGAGTCATTCGGCGAAGGAAATTGTTGCCCACCACCAACTGGGTAGGCGAGGTCCCTTGACCTCGCCTGACGGTGAACGCCCGGGTCAAGGGACCCGGGCTACCCACGGTGGGGTGTATCCTAAGCGGCGGATGAGTGAACAGACGCAGCACATCTGGCAATCCTCATTCTACGATTTCAACATCCACTCTGACCACAAATTCCGCCAGAAGCTCGCCTACATTCACCAGAATCCAATGACGGCCGGGCTGTGCTCAAACCCAGAGGATTGGCCTTGGTCATCCTACCGGCAGGTGGAGCTTGGTGAGCCAAGCAAAGTGGTTGCAGTCACAACCTGGTGAATGATAAAAGACCAGCCGGGGAGGCTGGTCAAAAGGTCTAAAGAATCTCGTACCACTTTTTTCCGATTTCGCGTTGGTAGATGGTGAGTTTATCCAACGTGAACGTTTCTTCAAAAGGCTCAGCTTGTAGCTCCTCCATGACGCGCGTCAGTTCGTCGTCTGGAATGCCGCGGGCAATGGAAATATGGAAAACGATTTTTTCCCTTTTCAGCGGTTCACTGAGCTGAGGCAGGTCTATTGTTAACCCCTCAAGCAATCTCTGAAGATCAGGGCTATTAATTTTCAGGCAAGCGACATTCTCATCCCGGTTTCGAAAAGAGCTGTACCCCTGAATCTTTACTCGGGCGTTCAGAGGGGCATGTGCTTTATTTAAAATACTCGCCTGTGTACTAAAGCCCGGCAAGTTAAACGGCGGGACAATAGTAATGTGCGGCAGCAGGGATTGCTTCCGAAACTGCCAACGCGTTTGCATCATGGCGATGCGGCTTTTCAGTGGCTCTGGCACCAGGCCTACAATGAGGTAGTTGTATATCATGACGCTATCCTTATGGAAAGAACATTTTTACTATACATTTTTTAGGTGGTGAGTGTAGCAAATGATTTGCCAGGGGTCAATGGTGGCGAGGCAAAAGAAAAAGTGTAGTATACATATATGCCCAAAGACCTTTTCGACCACAAACTCGAATTAGACGTCGCGCAGCACGCACCATTGGCTGATCGTTTGCGTCCCAGTAAATTGGACGACTTTGTGGGCCAAGAAGAAATCGTCGGGGAAGGAAAATTACTCCGCAAAGCCATTGCAAATGACGAGCTATTCTCCATGATTTTCTGGGGGCCGCCGGGTAGCGGGAAGACTACCCTGGCGCGCATCATCGCCCAGCTCACCAAGTCTTACTTCGTGCAAATGTCTGCAGTCACCAGCGGCATCGCAGACTTGCGCAAGGTGGTGGAACACGCTAAAGAGCGTCGAAAGCTGCATGGCACACGCACCATTCTGTTCGTGGATGAAATTCACCGCTGGAACAAGGCGCAGCAAGATGCGTTCTTGCCGCATGTGGAGGATGGCACAGTGGTCCTCATTGGTGCCACCACGGAAAATCCCTCGTTCGAAATTATTAGTCCACTGCTTTCTCGGGCGCGGGTGTTTGTCATGAAGCGCTTGGGCATTCCTGAGCTCTCAAAAATCGTAAAGCGTGCACTATCCGATAAAGACCGGGGCTTGGGCAACCACAACGTTGCGATTGCGGCCAAGGCCTTGGACTTGCTGCTCAGTGCGGGGAATGGTGATGCGCGAACCGTCCTCAATGCTTTGGAAATTGCGGTGAAGGCTGCCCAGGTGGATAGCAAAGGGAAGAAGCATGTCAGCTTGTCGGACATGGAAGATGCGTTGCAGCACAAAGCGTTGCAGTACGATAAGCATGGGGAAGAGCACTACAACGTTATTTCGGCATTCATTAAATCCATGCGTGGATCAGACCCAGATGGCGCACTGTACTGGCTACACCGCATGGTGGAGGCGGGCGAGGATCCAGAATTCATTGCTCGGCGCATGGTGGTCTTCGCCTCCGAAGACGTTGGCCTGGCAGATCCAAACGCGCTGACCGTGGCAATCAACGTGATGCAAGCTGTGAAGCTGATTGGCTACCCGGAGTGTCAGATTAACCTTTCACACGGTTGCGTGTACTTGGCCAATGCACCCAAAGATAACACGGCGTACAAGGGTATGCTCGCGGCCAAGCAGGACGTGAAGGAGAGCATGAACGAGCCCGTGCCTTTACACTTGCGCAACGCTGTGACTGACCTGATGAAAGATTTGGATTACGGCAAAGACTACAAGTACTCCCACGACTTCGCAGCAGAAGAAGGGAAGCAAGACTATTTGCCGAAGAAATTGAAGGGGAAGAAATACTGGGAGAGGAAGAGCCGTAAGGCGTAGACCCTAGACTGTATGCTGGAGGTAGCACTTCTCCGTCATTTGCGAACCTCGCCTTCCGCACGGAAGTAATCTTGCCGTCTACCGACATCCGCAAGATTGCTATGAGGAGCAGAAGCGAGAGTTTTTTCACTCCTGTTTGAGAAAAGAAAAGCCCAGAGTGGAAATACCACCCTGGGCTGTAGAGATCAATTACTTGACAGCGTTTAGCACGTCCTCAAAAATCGATGTGAAATGTGAAAACGCTTTCGAGCTGAGACTTCTGGAATGAACATGAATTGCGGTACCGCCTTTATGGGCGAATGAATAACAGCCGATTTTCAAACCGCTTGAAAGAGGTTGGAATGAACCTTGGCCCCACAATGGGCGAGGGACTGTCGAGATCGTTCCGGACTGGTTCTGTCGGACACTGACATTTCCAAGCGGGCCGCACGAGAAGAAATTGCTCCACGGAAGCTCCCCATACCGCGTCGGATCGGTTTCCTCCGTATAATTGAGAATCTTATCGAAGTTTACCGAATGCTGGCGGAAATAGGCTAACGTATCACGAATATGCATGACTGTTTCGACATAGCCTTTCGAGGTGTCAACCGTAAATAGGTAGTGGTCGTTGAATTGTCCAACCAAGTGTCTGTAGTTATTGGTAAAATCCTCGTACAAACGTGCGGCAGTACCAATACGAAGTGGAACAATAGCATGTCCGGTCCATTCAGCGATTGTAAGTGCATACGCCGACAGTACCTGAGCTGGCTGTGCCTGGGAATCGGAGAACGCCTGTTCGATAAAATGTTTTTCAAACGCTCCATCGTTAGCATCTCCCCGCCCGCGGATGAGTTTCCGACGTTCATCGACGATTTGGAAGTACTCGCCAATATCATTCTGCAGCTTAGACAGCAGCGGTTCAGGATATTCGAGTTTTTCCATTTCGAGATTGAAATTGGAAGTAGTCGACGTGGGCACAACCATGCGGATTGAACGACCCTGACTGAAGTCTTCGTAAAGCTCAATCAGATGTCCTGCAAGAATGTCCCCGCTCACAAGATCAATCATAGTGTGGCTGATTTGCCAGACAAATTCATGGCAGTCATGCCGTTTGATAATCAACCATCTGAAGACGGGCCAGTCATGCAGGTCGAGCGGCATTACTCCCAGCCCGCCGATCTGCTCATCAACTACTTCATCGAGCATCCCACTTCCATCGAAATACGGAAGATTGGCAAACCCCCCAATACAGTGAGTTGTTTGTATTTTTTCCTTGAAATCAATGGTTCCGCGCAACGCTGGATAGATGTTGATGAGTTGTGCGAGCGCTAGACGTAATGCTCGTTCATCGAAGTCCTGATAAAAACGTACTCGTACGTACGTGAGATCGAATTTCGATTTCGCCTCTTTTTTAATGCGATGTTTCTGGCTGACCGTCAGTGCCGCAGACTGCTCATATGTGAGCACTGGCTTAAAGAAAATAGATTTCATAAGCAGTTGGCGGAGATCATCAATTGGCACAAGCTGGCGGACTGCTAGACTTGATGCAGGCGTTTCCGCGTGTACTGGTAGACCCCCTTTCGCTCTGCGGACGCAGTCTGCCAATGTTCGGATTGTTTGTGCACCAAGTGACTCTTCGATAATGACGCCGAAAGTCTGTTCGATCTGAAGCAGCATCTCAAGTAACATTAGCGAGTCGCCCCCGACTTCGGTGAAGTTACTATCAAGTCCGAACTCATTTTCGGGCAGGAATTCATTCCAGATGGTAATCAACTCCTTCTCAAGTTCGTCGTTCGTTTTAATCGGCTCAATATCTAGCACTAGTCTCTGTCCAGGCATTTTTGCAAACCGCATTCTGTCTACTTTGCCGTTTGCAAGACGTGGAAGACTAGAAACAGTTTTGAAGCTGGTAGGCACAAGGTATGGTGGAAGATGCTTCTCAGCGTGGCCAATTATTTCACGTAGAGAGACAGGATGGTCAACAGCAAGGATACATGAAAGCAAATCCGTGTCGTCTTCTTTGAAGACGCCTGCGCCGCTTACAGCTTCGTGTGTTTCTAAGTGCATTTCGATCTCCTGTGGATCGATGCGGTAACCGCGGACTTTGATCATCAAATCTTTCCGTCCGGAAAAATAGATGACGCCGTCAGCATCGATGTACCCGTAATCGCCGGTTGGCGTGTATGTAAGATCCGAGCTCGAAACGCGCCTGCGGACTGGCGGGAGAAATGCACCGTGATTGAGGTATCCCGCAGATTGACCCTTTCCGCACACCATGATTTCACCTCTGCACCCTGGGGCACAGGGGTTCCCATCATCATCAAAGACGCCAACAAAATTACCTTCGGTTGCTGAACCGAGAGGTAGCACCCCTACGCCATGAGGCGTATTCACAGCAACTTCATAGGCAGTAAATGAGAAGGCCTCAGTCATGCCGTAGGTGTTGAATAGCCGAGTATGTGGGTAGACCGCTCGCCATGCGTCAACGTGTCTCCAGTGCACCGGTTCTCCAGATAGTGTAATGGCACGGAGGTTGCGGAGTCCCTCGTGATACGGTGCATGCCTAACCAGGAGTTCGATTAGCGACGGGATGGTCTTGATTGATGTAATCCGATGCTTCTCGAATGCTTCGAGTATGTATCGCAAATTGGACTGCCAACCTTCGTGGGGGAGCACGAGTGTACCGCCACTGAGGAGCGGCTGGTAAATTGCCGTCATAGACAACGAGAAGGCGGGCGGTGAAAGCAGCAAGAAGCATTCCCGTTCCTCATCCGTCATCAGAAGTTTCCATGATTCGACATGGTTGATAATTGCACGTTCGGGTATCAGTACCGCCTTCGGATTTCCTGAAGACCCCGATGTGAACGTGATACATGCAATCGACTCTTGAACGTCATTCTGCCATACGGGCGGAAGACTATTTGCATGTACATTATTCGGACGTGCAATCAGTAAGTCGCCTTCTATTTTTTTGACTCTCCAGTCATCACCCAAGCCCTTGATCAGATCCAGGCGGGATTCAGACACCAGGAGCGCACATGCGCCGGTGTACTCAAGAATGTGTGCAACTCGATTGAGTGGCGACGACGCATCGATTGGGACATATGTGCATTCCGCACCGATGACTCCGAACAACGATGCGATAAACGAGGGTGTTAGGTCTGCAAGTATGCCGACGACGCTCCCTTTCGGTACATAACGACGGACTCGTCTGCTGAAAGCGCTCGACAAGTTAATGAAATCGTTGTAGCTGATTTCACCACGAGCGTGGATAACCGCCGGCTTCTCCCCATATTTTTTTGCAGAGCTCCGAAGCTCATCCATGATGGTTTGGTTGATTCGTTCCACGAACTACCTCCTTACTCTATATATTGTTAAGTTACGTTTTTAATCTAGGGATTTTACTCCTACTGACTGGCTTGTCAACTTGTTGTACAGTTAACCCCAAAGGGTGAAAGCCAGGTTAGCTATCTCATTTTCCACAAAGACTACAAGTACTCCCACGACTTCGCAGCAGAAGAAGGGAAGCAAGACTATTTGCCGAAGAAATTGAAGGGGAAGAAATACTGGGAGAAGAAGAGCCGTACGCCATAGGCTTTCGAGCCATAAACAAATGCAATGTGCCCAAGCAGCACGTTCTCTAACGTGCGGTGCTTGTTCGTTGTATACCAAAGAAACCAGCCTCCGGTGAAAGAGGCTGGTAGATGAGCGGCTATGCAGGACTGAGTGTCCCATTGCTTGTGTAGTCGACGATGCGTTGAATCTCAGTCGCAACGAGACCAAGATCGAACGGGCAGTCTGCAATTGGCACGGATGCGACGTAGCAGGTGCAGCTTGGCATGTGGGTTGCAGCGGTTCGACGGACTCGTGGTGCGTGGTAGAGCGAAGTGACAACGTACACTTCTTTCCAGAGACTGCCTGTTGGGTGAGCAGCCATAATCTGAAATTGCGTCATGGTATTTGCTGCACCGCGGTTGCCGCAGTTCAGTAGAAGCATTTCCGTCAGCGGGATGCCGGCTTCCTGTGCAACCATTGCCATCATATGGAGTTGCTGTGTCTCACCATTCAGTACGAAAGGAATGCGGACATTGCCAGGTTGCAGTGCTTGCCATAGTTCTGCGGCGTAGAGTATGCGAGAACGGTTTTCGGCGGTATCTTCCGTCCATACACCAGCATCCAATAGGGGAGGCGCAGAAAGGACAATGATAGCATCCGGAGACTTTTGTTCGCGGCACGGATCGAAATACCGACTCTGCTGATTTTGCAAACCATTAATGAATTCGCGCAACAACGCACGCATGTGCTCAGATGTGAAATTTTGCTCTTTCAAAGTATCCTCCTTCAGTCTTTGCGTTTTTGTTCCAGCCACCGTATCATGTATGTAGCTGTTCGTCAACCCAAAGGAGGGACTATGCCCAAACACCCAAAAAAAGTTTTTGAAGAAAAAATGACCATCGGTGACCGAATTGCGGCGGTTATTGCGCGGTTCACCGGGAATATGGCGTTTGTCTGGTGGCATGCCTTTTTGTTCGTGCTGTGGATTGGGCTGAATACAGTGGCCGGGGAGATGGCATGGGATCCTTACCCATTCAATTTCCTCACCATGGTGGTTTCTTTGGAGGCAATTTTCCTTTCTACCTTCGTCCTCATTGCGCAGAATCGAGAATCACGCAGGAACGAGATTCGGGAGCAACTTGATTATGAAGTCAATGTGAAAGCAGAAAAGGAAATTCAAGAAATAAAAAAATTATTGCAACTGCTTAGCCGCACGAAGCGAAAGTAAAGAATCATAGCGTGGTTGACGGAGGAGGTTTTTTCTGCTATACTGCATGCAGAATGGAAAAACAAAAAGCCACACGCGCAGTGCTCCTGAGCCTGGGACTTCTCGTCGCCGGGTGGTTTTTGTTTCACGCACCATCAGCGTTGGCGCTTGATGCTGCCGGAGTGTACGCACCCAAAGCAGGAGGGAATGTACTTGATCAACCAATGCTCGTGGCTGGGGTTGCACCGGTGAACAGCACGGTGTTCGTTTTTGTTGATGGGAAACTGCTGGGCGGCGCAAAAACTGTGAAGCCCAAAAATAAGAAAGCGACCACGGCGGCTTTTTCGTTTACGTATAAGAAGCGGATTGGGGTGGGCAATCACACACTGCAGACCCAGGTGGTTCGCGGCAAAGAGAAGAGCGATTGGACGCGGCAGACGTTTACCGTGCCAAAAAATTGGCCCCGAAAGTTGGATGGCATGATGGTGCCTACACAGTATTGGAACCAGTTGCCATACGGCATCATGATCGAGAATACACCAGCCGCGCGTCCCCAAGCTGGGATGAGCCAAGCCTCTGTAGTGTATGAGACCTTGGCCGAAGGCGGCGTGACGCGCTTCCTGGCAATTTTCCCCCAAGCAGTCCGACCCAAGTCTGTGGGCCCGGTGCGTTCCAGTCGGCCCTACTACGTGGATTGGGCAAAAGAGTATGATGCAATCTACATGCACGCCGGTGGCAGCCGGGACGCGTTGAATGAAATTGGTGCACTCAGAGTCCGCTCTTTTGACGGACTGACGCGCAAGGGCGCGTCGTACGTCACACGAAAGTGCTACGGCGTGCATTGCTTGTTCACTGATGCAACTCGACTGTTGAAATTGGCGCAGAATAACAAGCTCACCAACGTCAATGCGATTTCCACTGGCCGATTATTCAAAGGCGATGTGGCTTTGGCACAGCGCCCGAATCACAAGCGGACAGTAACCATTGATTTCAACGGAAAAACCTACCGCGTGGACTGGACGTACAACCGGAAAACGAATCGGTACTACCGGAAGAATGGTGGCCTGGTAGCCAAAGACCGAAACACCGGCAAGCAGATTAATGCCGCGAATGTCGTCGTGCTCCGCGTGCCCAAAGAGAAAGTACTGGATCGCCAGGGCCGCTTGAAGTTGCAGTTGACGGGGAAGGGGAATGCAACAATGTACCGGGATGGCCAGGCTATTGCCCTCAAGTGGGAGAAGAAAAATGCCAGCGCCAAGACCGTCTACCGCACGTTGAATGGAAAGGAAGTGGAATTCAACCGCGGTGCTACCTGGTTTGAAGTTGTCCCCGGCACGCGGAAAGTGACGTATAAGTAGTATGTTACAGGTGTTCCCAAAATTGAAGGCAGAATTATTTATTTTTTACGCAACACTTTCGATAGCGGGAGCGCTTGATTTTTTACTCATTAAGTATTTGCATGAGGACACCTCTCTCGGTCTAGAAGGAGTAGGAGTCGTTGTCTTTCTGTTTGTCATCATGAGCCTTGAAGCCATCGGCTTCTTTCTTTTCTATCATAAGTATATCGGAGGATTTGTATTGGTTTTCGTTGCAAATGCACTGCGAATGTTTGGATTACCAGAAGCTATTCGATTCCTGGCTACTGGATCAACGAAAGGTGAGACCTCGGCCATTCTCGTGGGATATGTTGGGTCAGTTGCTGTTTTTATCCTCACAGTTTTGTTTGCGCTATTGCTGAGAGATGAGAATGTCAACAATCCAAAAGATAAGCAACCATTGCATATTCCTCAGCGTTTAACATTTTCTGCATTTAGCCGAATTTCACAAAGGCTCATTGTATATACAGGGCTTGTCCTACTGATAATCGACAGTATCCAAGTCTGGGCATTTTTCTCTTGGTATGAATCGCCTGGATGGAACCCAGCTCTCATTTTCGTGGCAATTATTTTGCAAATTGTAGGGGCGTTGCTTTTCTTTCGAGTGCAAGCATACATTGGCCTTTCCATATTTGCTATTGGCCACTTTTTTCTTCTTTTTTTTCTTGGGACATCGGCTAACTTGATACTCATAGGCGACCAATACGCGACTACGCCCATCGTGTCAACTTTTTTCAATCTCTTATGGCTTGCAATTCTTATTATCATTCCCGTTATTGGAAAAAAATTCTCAAACGAGGCAAAGATGATTGCTGAAAGCAAAGCGAAAGACTCTCTCATAAGTGCAGGTATATGAAAAAACTATCTCTCCTCATCCTCCCACTTATTCTCCTTCTCTCCGCCTGCACGTTGGGTGACAAAGTGACGAATACGGCGAACGAAGTGGAAAAGGATGCGGGCACGATCGTCAACAAAGCAACTGGGGTGACGGACCTGGCCACCAAAGCTGCAGCAGATTTGGCGTTTGCCAAAGCTCGGGCGAAGCAATTTTACTCTTCTCTTCAAGCACAAGGCGAAGATTTGTCGAACGGTCCGTGTCTTTCCGATAATCTGACCACTGGCTGGGTCGCGGATGTGGTGCATAATCCCCGGGAAGCCGTGGATGATTTGCCTGCCAACCAGTGCCCAAGCTTTGTTAATGGAACGGCGAAGCACTTTGTGGAATTGGATCTCAACGGGAATTTTGTTCGAGCAAAGTAGTTATCCACAGCCTCAATGGCGGTGACCAATGAAACATTGGTTTTCTTCGTATTTTCTGCTTGTACGAATTCATACAGCTGCTATAATTGAGTCACGAAAGATCCCTAACGGATCAATCTAAAAAAACATTAGTCAATTCGACTCAAGCACCTTATCTATATTAGCCCTCTCACACATGTGATTGGGCTTCTTCTTTATGCTAGGGTTATGGATATGGCGTACCATCCGTTAACTATGCTCCGCGTTGCCCGCTTTGCCTTTGCTGCCTGGTTGCTGGTGGAAATTCTCAGCTGGGCTGGGGTTTTTCCACTGTCCCTGGAATTCACCTGGCTGGGTTTAGTCCTCACCGCATCCTTGGCGTGGTTGGCGCTGGAAGTCATTTCTTGGCGCTTGCGGAAAGTTGGCGCAGGCAACCTCTGGGGCTGGACATTCCTGGCAGCACTCCTGAGCCAGTGCACCGATGCGTTTGGAGATATTCTGCGGTTGTACGGAACGTACGGGTGGTACGATCAGGTTGCGCATATTGTTGGTGGGGCGGTTGTCGCTCTAGTGTTCTACAATATTTTTTACAATCTGCAGGGACACGGTAGTTTGCGCTTGACGAAAGGTTGGATGTACACTTTTTCCATTTTTAGTTCTATGGCAATTGGCTCGCTGTACGAATTGGAAGAATATGGTGAAGATGTGCTTTTCCATAGCAACCGTTTGGGTTCCGCCTTCGATACGGGCAACGACATGCTCATGAATACCATTGGCGCTATTGTGCTCGTGCTGAGCATTGTGCTTGCTCGACGAAAACGCGTATGAGAATGCAAATGCTCAAAAACTTCGTTCCTGCACGAGCAGTGATTGTCTACCACAGCCTCATTGCCAGAGTCGCAGCAGTCCGCGCTGGCCGGCCATCAAGAAAACTCCTGGTCATTGGAGTGACGGGGACGAAAGGGAAGTCCACAACCGTGGCAATGCTCGCACATGCGCTCACCGGCCTAGGCGAGCGGGTAGCCTTTTCTTCCACCGTGCAGTGGGGGATGCTGGGCAAAACCTGGCCAAACCGTAGCAAGATGACCATGCCAGGCAGGGGTGAGCTGCAACGGTTCTTGCAACGTGCAGTGCGGGCGGGATGCACGGCGGTGGTGTTGGAAGTTTCCTCCGAAGGCTTGCGCCAAGGCCGACATTTAGGCATTGCCTTTGACGGCGCCGTATTCTTGAACCTCACACCTGAGCATATTGAAGCGCACGGGAGTTTCCGGAACTACCGCCATGCAAAGGAGCGAGTGTTTGCCAGCTTAAATCGATCCTGGCGGAAAAAGGTGAACGGAAAAACATTACCCACCGTCATCGCGGCGAACGTGGATGACCCGCATGCCTTTCACTTTCTGCGCCACGCCGCAGACCAGTACGTGGCGTGGTCGGTGCAAGGGACAGATGTGCGTGCGCTACCACGTCTCCATGTGCAGCAAGCAACCAACGTCATCGCAAATGCGCAGGGCTGCTCGTTCACCTGCGGTAACGCATCGGTTCGTTTCCCACTCGTTGGGCTGCACAATGTGAGTAACGCCATGGGTGTTCTTAGTGTCCTGCATGGTTTTGGGTACGACCAAAAAGCAATTGGTGATGCGCTCTCTTCTTTCACCGGTGTGCCTGGTCGCATGGAAGAAGTGCAACTAGGTGCCAGCTTCCGCGTGTACGTTGACTACGCGCACGAGCCAGCGAGTTTGCAAGCTGCGTACGCTGCTGCAAAACTTTTGCAACCGCAGCGACTCTTGGTACTTCTGGGGAGTCAGGGTGGGGGACGTGATACTGCGAAGCGGAGCGTGATGGGCGCACTTGCTGCAGAACACGCTGATGTCGTGATTGTGACAAATGAAGATCCGTACGATGAGCAGCCGGAAAAAATAGTTGCTGATGTCGCCGATGCCGCCGAGACAGTTGGCAAAGCGACTATATATCGCATCACGGATCGCCGAGCAGCGATTCTCCGTTTGTTGCAGCTAGCAAAACCCGGCGATGTTCTCCTCTTGACCGGCAAAGGCGGGGAAGAAGTCATGGCTGTTGGTGGTGGAAAGCTCATCCCCTGGGATGACCGACTGGTGATTAGTGAAGAGTTCAGGAATCTAGCAAAAAACCAAGATTGAGCAGAATGCGGCTTTTAAAACCCCTGGAAATACAGGGGAAAGTACTTGTTGGAAGTTATCCACACCCTCGTCCACACCCCTACCCTTGACAAGGAGGGGCTTTTTCTCGTACATTCCATTTATCCACATCTTGCTCTCCCCACACTATTGTGTTGGGGGTTATTGAGCCGCCCCCTAGATAATAACGGGGCAGAAGAAGCCACAAATGGCGCAATCATAAAAAACGTCGTAACGGATATAGCTTTCCGGAATTCGCATTGTACGGAAAGGCATTTTTGTAGTCTGCTCCGGTATCGCTTGACGAACCTCGCATTCTCCGCATCCCTCCCTTCCACTCTTTCGTTTTTTCTTCCCAACGTTTCCCCCCACACGTATGTCGAAGAAGCGCCACTACATTCGCCACGAAGGTTCACAGACCCATGCCAACCGGCAGACCTTCACCGACCTCCACGCCGCCATTGCGCTGCCGGATCTCATTGAGATTCAGAAGCGGAGTTACCAATGGTTTTTCGAGGAAGGCCTGAAGGAGCTGTTTGATGAAATTTCGCCGATACGCGATTTCATCGGCCGGGATTTGGAACTTTCCTTCCAGAGCTACTACTTGGACGAGCCGCGCTTCGACGAACTCACGGCGAAGGCGAAGAATGTGACTTTTGAATCACCTCTTCGCGTTTCCACCAAACTGATCAACAAGAAGACTGGGGAAATTAAAGAGCAGGAAATTTACCTGGGGGACTTTCCACTGATGACCGAGCGGGGGACGTTCATCATCAATGGAATTGAGCGCGTGGTAGTGAGCCAGCTCATCCGCTCCGCCGGTGTCTTCTTCACTTCAGAGTTCATCCGCGGTCGGAAGTACTACGGCGCAAAGATTATTCCTAACCGCGGTGCCTGGCTGGAATTTGAAACTGATGCCCAGGATGTCATGTGGGTGAAAATTGACCGCAAACGCAAAGCGCCTGTCACCGCCCTGCTGCGCGCTTTTGGCTTTGGCATGAACGAAGAGCTCATCGACCTCTTCAAAGATATTGATACGAATCCAGATCACCGATACTTGGATGCGACCATTACGAAAGATCCCAGCCGTACGGAAGCAGATGGGTTGAAGGAAGTGTACAAGCGCATTCGCCCTGGCGATTTGGCAACCACGGACAACGCCCGCGAATTGATTACCAAAATGTTCTTCAGCTTTGACCGCTATGACTTTGGTCGGGTGGGGCGCTACAAGCTGAATCAGCGATTCAACTTCAACTTTGCGAATGATAAGGAGCACCGCGTACTGCAGAAGGACGATCTGGTTGCTATTCTCCGGGAAATCATCCATTTGAACAACACCCAGAAAGATGCGGACGACATTGACCACCTGGGTAACCGCCGCGTGCGTGCCATTGGTGAATTGGTGCAGAACAAGTTCCGCGTAGGTCTGTCCCGCATGGAGCGCATTATCAAAGACCGCATGTCCACCTTGGACATCACGACCATTACTCCAAACCAGCTGATCAACGCGCGGCCGATTATTGGGTCCATCAAGGAGTTCTTCATGTCCTCGCAGCTCTCCCAGTTCATGGACCAGACAAACCCGCTGGCTGAACTGGAGCACAAGCGCCGCCTCTCCGCTATGGGTCCTGGTGGGTTGTCCCGTGAGCGCGCTGGGTTTGACGTTCGCGACGTGCACCGCACGCACTACGGTCGCATCTGCCCCATTGCCACCCCCGAAGGTCCAAACATTGGCTTGGTTGGCCACCTCTCCAGCTACGCGCGGGTGAATGACTTTGGTTTCATTGAGACGCCGTTCCGCAAAGTTTTGAACGCTGTCCCCAATGACGGTAAGTCAGCTGTGGGTGAGATTGCTCGGGAAGCAGTGGAAGGAATTGTGAAAGCTGGCGACAAAATTTCTGACACGCAAGCAAAAGCCCTGGCCAAAACCACAGCCGAAACCATCCTGGTGAAAGCCCGGGTGACCAAGGATGTGCAGTACCTGGACGCCTTTACCGAAGAGCGGCACGTCACTGCTGCTGCCACCACGCCGATTGGTGAGGATGGGTACTTCTTGACCGAGCGCACGGAAATTCGGCAGCACGGTGAACCAACCACTGGGTCAACCGACAAGATTGACTACCTGGATGTGGCGCCAAACCAAATTATTTCCATTGCCACCTCGCTGATTCCCTTTGTGGAGCATGACGATGCTGCGCGCGCCTTGATGGGCACGAACATGCAACGGCAGTCGGTTTCTTTGGTGAAGCCGTCGGCGCCGTTCGTCGGCACTGGGGTGGAAGCGCGCGCTGCTCAAGACTCTGGACAGGTAGTCCTGGCCAAGCAAGCAGGCGTGGTGACCGCTGTGGATGCGAACCACGTAGAGGTGCTGGAAGACGATGGTACGCTGCGCTCCTACCGCTTGGGCAAGTTCGTGCGTTCCAATGCGTCCACCTCCATGAACCAGAAGC
>CAZBMC010000002.1:0-26184 GCA_964493065.1 uncultured Gammaproteobacteria bacterium | reverse complement strand
TACATTAAACCTGGCCAGAAATTAACCATCCTGCCAGTTGACGGTGTGGCGCATACGGTGAAGAAGGGCGACACCGTGGCAAGCATTGCCAAAAAGTACAAAGCCGATGAGGAAAAAATTCTCAGCTTCAACCGCTTAGCCAGTGCAGATGCACTGAATGAAGGGGAGGAAATTCTGATTCCAGGGGGCTCCCTGGAAGCTGCGCCAGCACCGCGACCAACAACGAGCGGAACAACCTCGCAACGTACATTGGCAATTATTAAGGTTCCTCCATCTGCCCGTGTCTCTGGCGCACGCATGCAATGGCCTACGTCAGACCGGCGGATTAACCAGTACTTCAAATTCCGCCATACCGGTTTAGATATTGATGGTGAATACAGTTCCCCAATTTACGCTGCGGATAGTGGGGTGGTGGAATCAGTTGTCTACGCCCGCTACGGCTATGGTTTTCACATTATCATCAACCACGGGGGCGGACGGGAAACCCTGTACGGCCACGCGAGCAAGATTTTTGTGAAGCCCGGCCAGTCTGTCCGCCGCGGGCAGAGTATTGGTATGGTCGGTAGCACCGGCCGATCTACTGGCACGCACTTGCACTTCGAAGTTATTGTAAATGGCGCGAAGCGAAATCCGCTGAGCTACCTGTAAGAAGGGTTTGAGGTTTCGGTGTTGCGGCGTGTGGGGTTGGAAGGTGAAGGCGTGGGATCGGTAGAGGGTTGCGTTATAGATCGCAGAATGGATAGAAGGTGGGGCTAAACGGGAAATAAGTAATTTTCCTACCCTGTATCCACACCTAAAACTTCCAGCTCTCTGGCTGGGACGGTCTTTCTATTTTTTTCCACATGACCAACTTGGTCTATAGGCCAAGAACTGCGGCATACCCAAAAGATCTCTATGACTTTACAGCTTTACTGCTCTATAGCTTTACCACCTACTCTTTCCCCAGCACCGTCCGCACCTTAGCAATTATCTCATCAATTGTGAGATTGGATTTGATTAAGTAATCGGTGGCGCCAAGCTCTTTCCCCTTCGCAACGTCAGAATCTTGTCCAAGGTTCGAAAGCAGAATAATTGGCGTTTTTGCAATTGCAGGATCATGATCTTTCCGTACCATTTCTAACACGCGGAAACCATCAATCCCGGGAAGAATTACATCCAAGAGGACAATGTCGGGTCGTTGCGCTTGGATATGCTGCAAGCCCTGATTTCCGTCAACCGCAACGGTGACGTCAAAATTTTCCCGACTGAGTTTGGTGTGCATGAGGTCGCGGAGGAACTGATCATCCTCCACCAGGAGTAATCGAATTCCCGCGTTGGTCGGCGTAGGCACTGCTCCGGCATTCTCCGCCGTCTCCGGTGCAGGTTGCTGCGCACTGTCGGCAGCAACTAACTTTTGCACTTTCGCCACCACGTCCGCCGGTTCAATTTGCGCTTTCACAATGAAATCTCTCGCGCCAAAACCAATGGCTTTATCAATTTCCACCGGCTGCCCGGAGTTAGAAATGATGATGACCTTTGGCATGGGCGCGGGGTCTGCCTGAAGTGCCTGGAGGACGTCGTACCCATTACGCTTGGGCATGACTATATCAAGCAATACCACCTCTGGTTTTGCATTTCGAATCAGTGCTAAGCCCGCCTCGCCATCCGCTGCGGTTATGACGTCGTAACCTTCTAATTTAAACTTTTCCTCCAGGAGTTCCCGGAGTACATCTTCATCTTCAATGATGGCAATGCGATGGGACATACGCTGTAGGTATTATGCCACGAGCTTCGGTGCTTTGGATACACCCGTCGGCCGATGGTACACGGCACCGAAGAAGACTGTGAGGAGTGCAGCAATGGACATGCCATCACCTGTAACCGCCAGCACTTCAGTTGTTGCGGCGTAGAAAATGACCGCGGTAGCCAAGAGCAAGATGCTCCCAAAACCAATGGTCAACGATCGTACCCGAACCACGTAGGAATTTGCCTGTACTGCTCTGCGGAAGAACAGCGCGCCACTTGCGAGAAGGACGACAATGAGGAACGCACCAGAGATAGCGCCTGCAACTGGTGGTGCATTCCAGCGCGTAATGCCAGTTTGCACATCGTGGAGTGGCAAACCAGGTTGGAGTATAGCTGCGAGGACGGCAATGCCAACCAACACCATTGCGACAATGAATACTGGCTTCCGGTACCGCGTCAAAGTAAATGAGAAGATGACTTGGCTGAAGAATGCCGCCGCTACCAAGAAGCACGCATTCCCAAAGGTGAACGAGGCGATGAGCAAGCCTTCGTTCTGCTTATCAAAAAACCGTGGCAGCGCCAGTGCAGCGTAGGCCAAGGTGAGGAAGCCGTACGTGTAGGCAAACCACCGTAACGATTGGCTTTCGGGATTCAGCTTTGCTGCACGCCAAAGGCGAACGCCGAGGTATACACTCAGAAGGCAATTTAGCGCATCAATAGTTGGCGAAATGGGAAGCGGCATACCTTAGAAACTTTGGACGAAATTGGCGAAGTGGTCGTGTGGATCAGGCACAGCCGGCCGGGTTGCGGGCAAAAGGATGTAGAACGTCGTGCCTCGGCCTTCGTGACTTTCAAACCATATCCGCCCTTTGTGCTGCTGCACCACGCTACGGGCGATGAATAGGCCAAGTCCAGTCCCTTCGGTTTGCATACGCATGACATTGTCTCCCCGGAAGAACTTCGTGAATACATGGTTCTGCTGCTCAGCGGGAATGCCCACACCTGTATCCTGAATGCTCGTTATCACACTGCCACGGTCTTCGTACGTACGTACAATCACCGTGCCTGTTGCGGGGGTGTACTTCACTGCATTATCAATGAGGTTTTGGAGTGCCAAGCGGAACTTCTGTGAATCGACGTTCACCAGTGGGAGGCGTTTGGTTGCATCTTCGTAGACAATGGTGACTTGCTTCGGTTGCGCAAGGTGCCGCATTTCATCAACCAGTTCCACAACCAACGGTGTGAGTTCCTGCTCCCGGAAGACGTAGGTGAAGCGACCTTCTTCAATACGCGAAACATCCAGCAGATCGTTGATGAGCGCAATCATCCGCTCATTACTTTGGTAGCTCTTCTTC
Source organism: uncultured Gammaproteobacteria bacterium (assembly GCA_964493065.1). Lineage (GTDB taxonomy): Bacteria > Patescibacteriota > Patescibacteriia > PEXW01 > PEXW01 > JBAYJA01. The sequence goes on along the minus strand of CAZBMC010000002.1, from coordinate 23,104 downwards.
AGGAGTTCAGCCTGGTTATCCGTAATGGGCCCAGCGTCATGGTCCATGAGCATTTTGAGTGCCCACTTGATCCCAGAGAGCGGCGTACGAAGTTGGTGGCTGGCAACGGAAATGAACTCGGTTTTCATCCGATCGAGGTCCTTCAGCCGTTGGTTAGAAAGTTGGTACGCCCGGTTCGCCTTCACCAAGTCTTCATTTGCACGAGCTAGCTCCATTTCCAGCTTTTGCAAACTTCGCACCACGTACCCAGAGCGATAGGTGGACACCGCCATGAGCGTGACGAGTGTAATTCCAGTTGCAGCGACGTAGGCAACATTGGTGTGCAGGTCTGGCGCTACATCGAATGGTGCGTAATGTTGCAAAAATCCTTGCCGCTCAAGCAAGTACAGCCCAGCAAAGGACAGGGTGCCCACGAAAAAATTGAGTGGACCCGCGAGTTTGGAAAAGTGGACATTGGTACCCACAATTTGCAGCAAGTACAGCGGCAAGAAAACGCTAGTGATGCCACCAGTGAAATGGACAATGGTAGTAATAATGAGCATGTCCACCAGCACACCAGCATACGCCCAACCCAGGTGTATGTTCTTCAGACTGTAGAGGTAGCTGAATGCCAAGTTGACCCCCAGGGCCATGGCCACTGCGAAGAGGATACCGGGCAGAAAAAAGTTCGCACCAAATTGCGACCCAACCCAGGAGAGGAGGGTGACAATAGTGATGACTAAGTAGCGGATGACAACTGACCACTGGAGACGCTTCCGACGTTCTTCGTTCTCCAAAGCCAGGAGATCTTCTGCCCGCATAGAAGTATTCTGGATAGTTTTTGATTTCTACATATATTCTAGCACATTTTTTCCATTTCGTCAAACGTCGTTGTACAATTCAGATAGTGACAGTGCGAAAACATTTACCCTCTCCTCACCCAAAGACTGGCTGACTGCGGTACTGCAGCGCTTCCGCCACATGCTGCATTGCAATGGATTCACTTGCAGCCAAATCAGCAATGGTCCGCGCCACTTTGAGCACTCGAACGTAGCCCCGAGCAGACAAGTGCAAGCTATCCACGGCCTGCTGCAACAAGGTATGACTTGCGGCATCAACCTGACAGTGCGCGGCTACCTGCGCCTGCTGCATTTGCGCATTGGTACGCAAACCTGAGGAGGCAAAGCGTTGCTGCTGCCGGCTGCGGGCTTTTGCCACCCGCGCTGCAATTGTTACAGAGTTTTCGGCCCGCGCACCATCAATGCGAAGGGTAGAAAATTCCTGCCGGGGTACGTGAATGTGTAGGTCAATCCGATCCAGGAGAGGTCCAGAGACTTTTCGCTCGTACTGCAGGAGCTGCCGCGGGCTACACACACACTGACGCTGGCTATCACCGCGAAACCCACACGGGCACGGATTCTGGCTGGCGACCAAGGTGCAGCGCGCAGGAAATTGCAGACTCTGTGCTGCCCGAGCCACAGTGACCACCCCGTCCTCTAAAGGCTGGCGCAAGGCTTCCAAAGCTTGGCGCGGGAACTCTGGCAGTTCGTCCAAGTACAGCACTCCGTGATGCGCCAGGGAAACTTCGCCGGGCTTCGGCAGTGATCCCCCACCCACCAGCGCAACAGTGGACGTAGTATGGTGCGGCGTGCGAAAAGGCCGGCGAAGCTGCAACGGGGTATCTGCCGGCAGCACGCCGCCAACGCTATGGATTGCCGTTACTTCCAGCGCTTCTGCTTCACCCAGTGGTGGCAGTATGGATGGTAAGCAGCGGGCGAGCATGGTTTTCCCAGATCCTGGCGGACCTACCAGCAGCACGTTGTGCCCACCCGCCGCTGCAATTTCTAAAGCGCGCTTCGCCTGTGCTTGCCCCCGGACCAAAGCAAAATCTTGATCCGTTGGTAGCTGGTGTGCCGGCGGGATAGGTACGGGTGGAGCAATAGTAACCTCGCCCTGTAAATGCTGAATGAGTTGCTGCAAGTTTTTCGGGGCAATAACGCGAACGCCTTCAACCAAAGCTGCTTCGGGACCATTGTGCTTGGGCACCACGCAGAGCTTGGCTTTCTCCGTACGGGCTGCGCGGGCAATGAGCAATGCGCCCCGGATTGGCCGCAGTGTCCCATCCAACCCCAGCTCCCCGGCAAAGACTTTTTCTGCACACACTTTTGGATCCAGCTGCTTCGTTTGCACCAGCAGAGCCAGCGCAATGGGTAAATCAAAACCTGGTCCAGCTTTGCGTAAATCTGCCGGCGCAAGGTTCACCGTTATATGCCCTCGCGGAAAGAAGAAACCGGCTGCACGAATGGCCGAGCGTACACGCTCCCGCGACTCTTGCACTGCGGTATCTGGCAAACCAACCACCAAGAACTTGGGCAGACCGGGATTTCGGTCAGCCTCGACCCGAACCAGGTGTCCTTCGACACCCACACTTGTTGCGGACAAAATCATTGCTGGCATAGATTGGGCAGCTTGGCAGCAGTCTCACGTACCGCCAAACCGCGATTATGGCCCTACCCCGGAGGGCGAGCCGGACGAAGCACCCGAATGAGCAACACGCACGTGGCCAAAGTGAGCAACCAGTCTGCCAGGTTGCCAACCGTTGGCCAAAAGGACAGAGCGAGAAAATCTCGAACATACCCAAACTGCAAACGATCCAGGACATTGCTAAACGCGGCAAGCACCACAACCGCGGCGGCGACTGCACTCACCATATCCTGCCGGTGGTACGCCTGGTACCCAAACCAGCTCACCACGCCAACCAGGATGGCAATACCCACCCAGAGCAACGGCGAAGGCACGGGAATGCCAAAAGCAATCCCCGCGTTCTGCGTGGGAACACTCCGGAGCACGCCGGGTACCAAGGTTGCTGGCGGATGTCCAAAAGCCAGGTGCCGTGAAGCACGGTCAAGCACAAACAGCCCCAGGAGGATCCCGGCAGATACACCAATTCCCCGGCGTGGCATAAACCCTACTGCTGCGCCCGCGCCTTCAGCACGCAGCTAGTGCACACCGTTGCTGCAGGAACAAGCTTCAACCGCTCGGGCTCAATTGCTTTCCCGCAGGTTTGGCATTTGCCATACGTCCCCGCGTCCACCTGCTCTAAAGCTTTTTCCAAATCTGCTTTGGACTTTTCTAAGTTCTTCTCCAATGACAGCGTGTCCTGGTATTCCGATACTTCCGCGGCATTTTCCTCATCCTTGCTCCCATACTCATCCCACATGGCTTTCCCCTTATCCATGAGGCTAGACAGGCGCTTCGTTACAGCGTCGTAGTCTTTCATCAGCCGCTGCCGAACCTGCTGTAAAATACCAGGCTTTTCTTTGGATGGAGCTGACTTGTGTTGCGCGGTGGTTGGCATACAGAAGAATCCAAAAGCAAATAGCGATGCACGTTAGTGCTTCCTCTTGTCCTGGACACTATAGCAGGGGTCGCAAACCCGCACAAGAGCACCAAAAACTCCACGTTGCAGTGGAGGAACCGTGTTCAAAAAAACAATACTTACTTCGTCAACGCACTCACTGTTCGGTCAGTCTGGACGATTGCTGCTGAAGACTTTGGCCCAAAGTGCGCAGCCAAAAAACCCGCGGTCACCGCCAGCACGGCCAGCCAGATGACGGAGATACGAATACTCTTTTCGGGTGTCCGAGCCTGGAACATGATTTTTGTGGTTTATTTTTACTTTCGTACTATTAGTATAGCGGAAAAAGACCTTTTCGTCAAGAAGGATTTGACGATTTTCGAATATTTGGTAAGCTTGCTGCAAATCAAACATAGGGAGGTGCCTTTTGGCAGCATTTAACGACAGAGATTTTTTGGACTCGCTGATCGAGAAGAACGTTGGAGGTGGCGATACAATTTCTTTCAAGGTTCGGAACCCGTTACCAGCGGCTGACCAAATACGAGGTGAGTTCGTAAGCCTGGGCCACTCCCAAAAAAGTGGAGATTTCATCCTTGTGAGTGTGACGCACAAGATTCCCGTTGCGGACATATGTCTGGAAACACTGGAAAAACCCGAGGATAAACCCTCGGGCTACGTCAAGCCTGATCACCTCTAGCATTCCAAGGGAGCGAAACCGCTCCCTTTTACTTTTTCCGTTTTTTCTTCTTCACCGCGGCTTGCAAGGCGGCGTGGGCTAGAAGGGCATCAATCCGCTGCCGGGTTTGCACCAGGTCACGTTTCACTTGGTCATGCGCTGCAGCTTGAATCGACTTATCGGTTAAGGCGGTCCGAATAGCACCGCTAATGTCCCGGTCCAAACTCCCTTGGAGCTTCTCAATCTCTTCGTCAATTTCTGCTTCGGCTGCATCCAAATCAAAGTCCTGCTGCCGACGCCAGTGCCGGTATCGTTCGTAGAGGATGATGAGGAGGATGATGAGGATGAAAATGATCGCCAATAAGCAGAAGATAAGAACGACCGACGGCAGAACCAGCCCAAAGAACTGTACCGATGAGCCAACAGTGCTGAAGCGGACCGCAGTGGAAGGTGCGCTGCTTACTTCATATCGATTAATAGCAATCGCAGTGAGCTCATGCCCGCCAGGAGAGAGGAGTGGCCGTAGTGTGTACCGCCACATGACAAGACCTTCGGGTACGGCCACGCCTGGTACTGGTTGGATTTGTGCATCCTTTGCCACAAACCGGCCAACTTCTTTACTATCGACGTAAAGGACAACCGTGTCGCCATCCACAGTTAGACCTTCTACTGGAATTTCTCCAAACAGGGTGACGGAGCGTGGCACTGACGTGATGCGGGGTGCTGGGCTGCCTTCTACCATGATTTGCCCAATGGCATCCCGGCTATTCCCAGCTTTGTCAGTTGCCCGAACCGTAAACTGGTGCAGTCCAGCAGGCAAACGCTCTAACTTCACTGGGCTGGTTGCGCTCACTGGCTTGCCGCTATCCAAAGTGAAGGTGTACTCGGCAATACCACTAGTGGTATCCGTTGCGGAAAACGTAATGACTGGACTTGGGTTTGCATTCCCACCCTCTCGCGTCACGAGCGGTGCAAAGTCATTGGGTGATGTGGTATCCACCTGCACGCGGAAGTGTGTGGTGGGCACCCAGCCAGAGTTCGTCCGGCCGCGGACGTGGACGTACCAAATGCCATCTGGGATGTCCACAAAAGTTTGCGACCCAGTGTTGACTTCCAAAGAATCATCTGGCGTGGTTGTGGGTTTCTGGTCCAGGATGTAGGAAACACCGGTCACCCCGGTTGGTGTGGTCCACCGAATTTCTGCATCTGCTTTAGCGTACCAACTGCTCTGCTTCGGGTGGCTGGGCGAACTCACCACCGGAGACTGTGGTGATGCAACTGGTTCGGGCTCGGGTTCGGTTGGGGTTTCCGTTGCAGCTTTGGCAATGGTAATGGTTCCCGAGCCGTAACCCGTCAAAACGTTGGTTCCTTCTCCATCGTTCGCCAACACTAAACCTGAGGTAAACCGCAGCGCTGCAGTACCTGCTGCTTTGGCTTTGAACGTCACCGTGATGATGCTCCCGCCACTCCCTTTGTACCCGGGGCTTGGCACACCACCAGCAAACGTGACCGTCCCATTCCCGTTCGAGTACGTTGGTTCCACGGTCCAGTACTTGAATGTACTCGCCTTCGCGATGCTGGTCACCTGTAACTTGTCAGCGGGGAAGCTGAGCGTCCCTTGGCTAGCGTTGATGGCGACCCCGCCACTATTGACGTAGAGCGCAACGGTCTTGGACGCGCCAACCGTCATACTGGAGGTACTTGGAGAGACGCCCAACGTTGCGCCGGCGTGCACGCCCTGTGGTAAGGCAAAGCCAAGGCAACAGACTGTTACGGCAATAATGAGAAGGCGTTTGCGCATAGAGCTACTGCTGCCCGGTGGGCGGACTTGTCCGTCCGAAGTCGTCATTCGACGACGCAGGCGGATGGAGGAAGTCTGTTGGTTGGCCAGGGTTTTGCGGGGGTTGCTGGGGTGGCTGCTGTCCAACCCGAGATTGCAAGCTCCGCTGCAGCTCTTGGGCTTCCTGCTGGTGGGCAAATTGCTGCTCAATGGACGCTTCCAATGAGTGTGCCGCTTGAATAGTTCGTACTAATTCCGACTCTTTCCGCAGGGTTTCTTGCTCCAGCTTGTGAATGTCATGAATGACGTCACCTGCACGCCGGCGCCACCGTACCACTAACCAGGTTGCCAGGATGAGGACCAACAAGCCTGCACCAATGAGTGCCACGTTGGTGAACAACGTATTCTGCAGCAACGGGGTGCGGCCAATAATAGAACCACTAGGCGGCGCAGCCACGGTGAATTCTAGCTTCCCGTCTGTGGAATTCCCAGCCTGATCAAACGCGCGAACCAACACCTGATATCTTCCTGCGGTCAGCTCTGGGAGACGAACGGGGCTGACCACTTCTGTAAAGAACGGGGTGGCTTGGTTTGGGTCATCCAAAGCCAACAATTGCATTTCGTAGTGGTCAATACCGGACATGGCGTCAGTGGTGAGGAATTTCAGCTCTGGCCGCTTGCCGGGTTCCGGCGTGGCTGGGTCAATTGTGGGAGTGAATGCTGCTGGTGGGGTCCCATCAATGAGGACGGCACCATGGCTCGTGCCGCCCCAGCTCGTCACCTTTGCACGAAGGTGGAAGTACCACCGACCATCCCGGTCCGCAGTTACAGACGTACTACGCGCAGGTGTTGCGTCTTGGCGCTCTGGCGGTGTGGTGCGTGGATTCTGGTCAAACACGTAGCTGTATCCCACCGCATTAGGTACTTCGTCCCAGTTGTACTCCACGGTTCGGTTCTGGTACCAGGTATTTTGGTCTGGATGAGAGGGAGAGGAAAGTGCTGGCCCTTCCGGTGCTGCCAAATTTAACGAATAATTCGCTTCACCTTTTGCATTCAGAATGTTGGTCCCTTGCCCATCATTCGCCAGTACTTGGGAGGTGCCGGTGAAAACCAACTTCGCTGTCCCGGGTGCGGTCACCCGGAAAGTGATGGTGCTCATCACCCCTGCATCAGTCTTGATGCCAGGGTTTGGCAAACCACCTTGGAAGGAAATGGTGCCCGCGGTATTGGAGTACGTTGGCTGGCTGACCCAGATGGAGACGAATGATGTGCCTGCTGATGGGTTCACCACTTGCAGCCGCGAAGCTGGAAACGTAATATCGGCCCGAACGGCGTTGACGGATTTCCCGCCCGTGTTCACCAATACCGATACATTGAACGTACTGCCAACCGAGAACGCACCAGTCGCAGGCGAAAAAAGGAGACTTGCGCCATCCGCGGCGCGAGCCAAATTGGGAATGACGCTGATTGCCATAGCAAAGAATGCAATGGTGCTCACTATCCCAATTGTGCTTTTTCGTACCTCCATACGCTGTAGTATAGCGCGTCTGCTACAGTTTTACCGCTTTTTCCGCTGTGCTAGCCAAAGCGCTCGGGCAATGATGAGAGCAACAACAACTGCGCCACCAATCCACACCCACAGGGATACACCTGCTGCAGGAGCTGCTGGAATGAATGCTACCCGCACGTTACCTGCTTGATCATACGCACGAACAGTCAGCGCCGAACGCTGATGTACATCAGAAACCGTATAGGGACTTGTCGCGGGCTGAAACGCGCCGCTCCCCTCCTGCACTTCATACCGTGCAATGCCTGAGGTGCGATCTTCCGCTTGAAACACTAAGACGAGCTTCCCTGGCACGATGTCTTTACTGAGCTGCAGGGTGAATGGCTCTGGTTGCGTGGTATCAATCAGCACCCGCCGTCGTCTAGGCGAACTCCACGTATCATTCGGCAGCTTCTCTTGGATAGTGAAGTAGTACGCACCGTCTGCCTGGCCGGAAAAAGTCGCCTCACTGACGAAACGTGCCTGCTGCACGTCTGGCACAGCAGCGCTATCTGTAGTGAGGAGAAAAGCGTACGGCGTCTCTTTGGCCGCTTGCCACTGCATCAGCACCGTGCTCACGGCGTACCACAGATGCTCATTTGGGTGTGACGGTGAGGTTATGTGCAAGCCCTCCGCTGCCACCACCACATCCACGTACAGTGACCGGACGCGCAAAGCGGCTTTCGTTCCCAAACCGTCATTAAGGTACACCCCGGCAGTGCCGCCATCAATGCTGAGCTGCGTCATCCCAAGCTTCTTTGCGCGGAAAACCATTTGCAGCACCCGGCCGTCAATGACGTAGCTCCCATTGGGAATACCGCCCGCAAAGGTCACGATCCCGGTTGCCGCATCCACCTGAGGCTCTTCCGGCCACAGCGAGAGTACCGAACCTGCTTTCTCCAAGCTCACGAACTCCAGTGCGTGTGGGTCAAAAGTCACCCGCGCCTGCACAGCGTTGATCACCTCTTGCTCACTATCCACCCGCACTTCGGCGATGAAGGTCTCGCCTTGGCCAACCTGCGTTGTTACAGTTTGCACAGTCAGTGTTGCGGCTTGTGTGCCAGCGGACAAACTGCCCAGCAGAACAATGCTGCTGAAGACGACGCCCATACGGGTAAAAAGTGTACGCATATGTTACTTGGTTCCAGTCCAGAAGTAGAGCATGACGCTGAAGTCAATAATATTCACCGTGCCGTCTTGGTTAATGTCTGCCCGCGGATTGGCCGGATTTCGCTTATTCCAGTAGAACAGCAGGATGCTGAAATCCACCAAATCCACTTTCCCGTCGCAGTTAATGTCACCTTTGGTCTTTCCCGCGCACAGCTCTGTGGTGGCTACCTGGAACGCCACCGAACGGCTGAACTCGGAAACTGATCCATCGGGATCCGTGGCTTTCGAACGGACGCTGTGCGAACCAATGTGCAAATCAGAAGCTTGGAATTGCTTTGACCATGCACCAGTGGTATTCGCTGCAACCTGTGATGATGTTTCTGTATCTGAACTCACGTAAATTTGCACCGTACTGCTGGGACTGGTGGTTCCAAAAACCGTGATGGTGTCTCCCAGCCGAACTTCCGTTTTATCTGCGGCGATGGTGGGTCCAAGGAATATGCCAGTGATCGTGACCGACGTGCCCGTTGCCAACGTGAGTGTGAAGTTGGAAACCGGACCATCGCGTCCGTCTTGGTCTGCACCAAAGACGCCAAACGTGTACGTCCCGGCCGTTAAGCCACCCAGCGTCACATCAAACCTGGCCTGCGGATCTGCAGGTACTTGCACGGCAGTAACCCCATTTTGCTGAATGGTGACAGTGGAGCCGGGATACGCAATCCCGCGGAAGGTAACTGACGTTGCCGTTGGTTCTGGAGGAGTTGGACTTTGAACTGTGGCTGAAACGGAGACAACAATATCAGCCTTTGCTGAAAGCCCGAGGAACGGAAATAACAGTGCCACGACCAGAAAGGCTTGGCCTAGAGTACGTGCCAGCGGCATCCAGCGGTGCAGCTTACAATTTTGACGGCGGCGGCGTAACAGACGCGCGTCGACGGATCCAAGCATTGTACTTCAAGATGGCAAAAATGAGCAGGAACAGCACGACGAGTATCCCAACTCCATACACCACCAGCACATGCCACGGTAGCACCCAGAAGCTAATGACTGCTGTGCTCTGCACACCGGTTGGAGGGACTGCGGTAGTGACTTCGGACGTGGGTTGCCCAGTACCAACGGTCAACGTTGCAGTGTACTTCCCAAGCGCGAAATTTTTACGCTCATTACGAAAGGCTGTCCAAAAGCGATTCCACCCATTACCGTAGAGGTCTTCATTTTGCGCAGTCTGCCAGGTGGTCGTGTACGGACGGGTTGACTTTGGCAAGGTTGCGCCGCGTGGTTCATTGAACGCCAGGACTGCAGCCTGCTTCTTGAAGCTATTCGTGATGGTAATATTCCCAACTGGCTTCAGGTGGATGTTACCCGTGTTCTGGTAGCTGGTGGAAAATTCCACTGGCAATTGCGTGTACATATCTTTCGCCACCGAGAAGCTGGAAATCACCGCGCTCTCCTGTACGTCGCCTTCTACTTTCACAAACAGTAGGGTTCCAATCCCCTGCGCAATGGCAACTTGCGGTTTCCCTTCGGCAGTTGTGGTTGGTGGGGTAGAAGAAAAAGCGACAACCCCGTAGTGCCCACCTGGACCAGCGTTCGTGGGTACATCAACCGTCACCAGAACTGCCTGCCGACCTTGGGGCTCCAATACAATTGGCGCGGGGTCAATTTTCACCCACGTCGCAATATCTTCTTTAGGAGCGGCAAAATCGTACACCGGCACCCCAGCCTCTGGACCAGAGGTGAAGGTGGTGGCATTGATGTACAACTCTTGCTTCTGGTCTGTTTCGTTGTACAGTTTAATGACAAAATCAGCCTGACTTCCAGGTTGCACGCTAAATTCCACGGAGGGCGGGCTAATGGTCAGCGCCTTGGCGGACGCCGAACCTAGGAGGATGCCAGCAATGCCAAGCGAAACCACCAGGAAACTTCGAACCAACCATGTGTGTGTATTTACCTTTTCCATGCCTTTGTTAGTCAAAACTACCCCCTTACCATAGCACGTTTCTGCTAGATCTGCTACCCTGCTGGCCACCTCATCAATCGCCAGCTGCATCTCGCTCGGCTTTAGAGAACTACAATATTGTTACTGAAAAATTTAAAAGGTACCCGTGGCAATGTAGGTTATTGCCGTGGAGTAGTTGCCAGCTTCGGTTGCGGCAGAAATGTTGGCAATGTAGTGGGCGTCAATGGTCACCGCAGTGGTGGGTCCTGCTACCGAGAGAATGGGGAGAGTTTGTCCGGCAACAAACTTAAAGTTGTTTAAGGATTCGTCGTAAGCAGCAGAATCTGCAAAGGTAAAAGTTGCAGCATTGTCGTCAAACCCAATGGCGAACTGCTCCGAACCAGGAGTACCATCGGCGTCGCCTGCTATTGTGGCAGCGGAAATGGTGTCACCCCCACTGGTTAACGTTGCGCCCGTGTAGGTCAGCGCCACACCATCTGTGGCATTCGTGCCAAGTTGGAAGGTATGGGCGGCTTCTGGCGAGGTGTCACAAGAAGCTGGTGGCGTCCCGTTTGCCCAGCACTCCTGGGAGGAACTCAGTACGCCAAACCCAATGGCTACGTCAGAGATGGAGAAGGTGACGGAGGGGTCAACCGTCGCCGTAACACTCACCGTGTCATCGTCAACAATTGCTACGGCTAAGGAGCCACTATCCGATGTAGTCGTAATGTCAATCTTGTACACCGCAGCAGTGCTGGGGTTGGTAATTTCGTTGTTGTCGATGGTAAAGGCAATTGCACCTGCGGGTACTGTGTCGCTTGTACAGACAGTTAAGGTGTAACTCTCACCTGGCGCCGAAGCATCGACTGAAGGATACACTTGATCTGTAGCGCCACCATCACACGCACCAACGTTTGCGACCATGGTCATGCCTGAGACTGCAGAAAAATCAGTATCCGCTATCGCTGCGTCCAACGTGAAGGAATCTGCGGCAGCATCAAAAAGAATGTTGATGGTCTGGGTTGCAGTCAAGTTGGTGGCGGTAGTGAAGTTGAAAGTATGCGTCCCCTGCACGCTCTTCTCCAAGCGAGACATGGTGTCTTTCATACCGGTTAGTGATGCGGCTCGTGCTGTTTGGGCAGGAATAAAAAGGCTGAGCAAACCAACCAGCGCAACGAGAGTTGCGACAGTTCGGGCTGGCCCACGAGATGTAAACGGTGCGTTAGTCATAGTAGCATTCTGTGTTAGAACGTACCCGTGGCAATGTAGGTTATTGCCGTGGAGTAGTTGCCAGCTTCGGTTGCGGCAGAAATGTTGGCAATGTAGTGGGCGTCAATGGTCACCGCAGTGGTGGGTCCTGCTACCGAGAGAATGGGGAGAGTTTGTCCGGCAACAAACTTAAAGTTGTTTAAGGATTCGTCGTAAGCAGCAGAATCTGCAAAGGTAAAAGTTGCAGCATTGTCGTCAAAGCCAATAGCAAACTGCTCTGAACCCGGGGATCCATCCGCATCTCCAGCAATTGTTGCGACATCAATAGTGTCACTGCCACTGGTGAGAGTAGCACCGGTGTAGGTCAAGGCCACGCCGTCCGTGGCATTGGTGCCCAGCTGGAAGGTGTGGGCGGCTTGCTTCGTCGTATCACAAGAAGCAGGAGGAGTGCCCAATGCCCAACACTCCTGTGCTGCACTGAGGACACCAAATCCAATCGCCACGTCGGAGATGGAGAAGGTGACCGACGGGTCAACCGTCGCCGTAACACTCACCGTGTCATCGTCAACAATTGCTACGGCTAAGGAGCCACTATCCGATGTAGTCGTAATGTCAATCTTGTACACCGCAGCAGTGCTGGGGTTGGTAATTTCGTTGTTGTCGATGGTAAAGGCAATTGCACCTGCAGGGACGGTGTCACCGGTGCACACAGTCAACGTGTAACTTTCTCCTGGAGCGCTTGCGTCAACAGATGGGTACACTTCATCCGTAGCACCAGCACACGCGCCAACGTTTGCAACCATGGTCATGCCTGAAACTGCAGAAAAATCAGTGCTGGCAATCGTACCATCGAGGGTAAAAGAATCAGCGGCCGTATCAAACGCAATGTTTATGGTCTGTGTCGCCGTTAAACTGGTAGCTGTGGTGAAGTTGAAGGTGTGCGTCCCCTGTACGCTCTTCTCCAGGCGGGACATGGTGTCTTTCATGCCGGTCAGCGCTGCAGCACGAGCCGGGGTAACAGGCGTAAAGAATGCAACCAGCGCTAGAATTGCAAAAAGACCAACAACCTTACGCAAAGGGCTGCGTTTCATAAGTACCAAAGTGGAGTTTTGCATAGGATTGTGCCTTAGTATTGGCGAAAAACTTTTATTTTCTACAAACAGTATAACATAGTTTCACGAAAAAAGCAAACTCCTACCTCCCACATGTCATTCTGCTTGTCTACGACGAAGAATGATGGAACGACTAAAACGTCGTCGTTGCAATGTACGAAATATTCGTACTGTACGCCCCAGCTGTTGTGGCGCTAGAAATGTTGCATATGTAGTACACGCTGGCAGTTTCCGTGGCCGTTGATCCAGCTTCGGACATCAACGTTGTGGCGGTACTCGGAACAAATGAGTAGTTATTGCTCGCCTTTTGGTACGCAGCCGGTATAGTTGCATTGCCGTCCGTCGTTATGGAGAGAGCAAATTGCTCACTACCAGGAGTTCCATCGGCATCTCCAGTGAAGGTTGCAGCGCTAATGTCTTCTGGCCCTGTGAGCGTTGCGCCATTGTAGGTGATTGCGTACCCGCTCCGCGCGTTGGTGGTGATCCCCAGTGTGTGGGCAGCCGTCGCCACTGCTGAGCCGGTTGCCGCACCATTTGCCCAACGCGCTGCCGTTGCAGAGAGCGAGCCAAACCCAATGGCCATGTCTGAGATGCTGAAGGTAATAGTATTGATATTCCAGCAGGGATTGTTTGTGGAATCATAGTTGGTACCATCGGTTGCATCAATATCATCCCCCGGGCAGGCATTGGAATCCCGCACGTCCGTGTTGGAAACCGTTTGCGTGCCTGCGCTATTCAAGTCCCACAGCGTCCCGGCACTTGATGATCTGAGGTAGACCCGCGTACCTGTTGCCTGGCCGTTGAAAGCAATGTTGTTGAGGGTGTACGTCCCTCCTGCTAAGAAGCGCAGCTTGGTATTTGCCGTCTGCGCGGTAAACGTTGCAGCGGTTTCCGCTGAAGCCGCAAAAATGACTGAGGGTGAAGAAACAGGATCCGCACCAGAGCTATTGGTAATAATTAGGTTATTGAAGCGATCACTTGCTCCGGTCAATTGCCCATCGACCGTCTGCTGGCTAGCGCCATCTAGCGTGACCGTCCCGGTATTGTCAGTAAAGTCGCCGTTATTCGTCCAGTTCCCTGCCACAGTGAAACTCGCCGTAGACGAGGCATTGAGTAAACCCTTAGAGGTGATGGTCACGGCACCGTTAGCATCAAGTACCCGATCATTGGTTTCATTATCAAGGGTTGTGACATTAGTATCACTCGCATTCCCTACCGTGAGCGTCCCGGAAACAATGACTTGCCCTGTTCCGCCCGTTGCAAAGGTCACGGTTCGATCCGAAGCTGAAGAATTCTCAAGGGTCAGGTTATTGAACGTCCAGTTACTGGCATTCGACGTGCTGCCAAAATTTTCTGCCGCGGCCACACGCTGCAGGAATGTGCCACCGGTCCGGGTGACCGTCCCACCCCCCGCCAATGTACCGTACATGGTTATGTCCGTTGCACCCAGCAGACTCCCAGCAGTGACCGTGAGATCATTCCCAACAGTCATGGCCGTATTCGTCGTCCACTCCCCACCGCTGCCGTTGAAGACGAGGTCGTAGAAATCATCAAGATCACCCATCGTTCCCCCAATGGTATTTCCCGTGTCGGTTGCGGTGAAAGTTACGGTCCCAGAACGAGCGGTAAAGGAATCATTATTCGTCCAATTATTTCCAACGGAAATGCTGTTGTTCTCCCCAGACTTTGCGTCGAGTACTCCACCGGTGATTGTCACATTATTCGCAACGACCAGTGGGTCTTCGACTTCAACCGTCAGCGTGTACGTCCCGCCACCGTCATTTACCACGAGGTTGTACGGGTTCCCGGTCCCAGCGGTAATCAAATCGTTCGTGACATTGGTAACGACAGTACCAGCGATGGTCATCGTCAGCGTCGACTGGTCGGCAGTGAATGTGCCCCCGGATTGCAGGTCAAATTTCCCGTCCGTATCCATGAATGTCTCATCGGTTTCCACGTCATCCGTCGCATCCATCGTCCCCGCAACGGTGATGCCGCCTGCACCAATGTCCATATCGTACCCATTCGTATTGTACGTATCTCCGCTATTGACGGTGACCGACTTCGCGGTTATATCACTCCCAAGGTCGGTGGTGCCTGGTGACAGACCAATTTGCACGTTCCCCATGTCTTGCTTGGGCGAGGTATTGTCAGTAAAGGTCATGGGATCGGGATTTCCATCCATAATAAGGATGCCTGAACCAGAGGCAGCAGTGAAAGTTGTACCATTCGCAATAGTAAAGTTCCCGTAGACCGTCAGGTTTGCGTTTGCCGCCTGGGTGAAACCGCCGCCGCTGATGTCAAACGTCTTATTCACGAGCACCGCATCTGCGGTTGCCACGCTGCCCCCAGAAACTTCAAATTTCTGCAGCTCATTTCCTGCTGCAGTGAGTGTCTTCGACGTGCCATTCATCTTCAGCGTATTATTGGTTGCCGCTGTGTACGTTCCACCTGTGAAATCCACATTCCCACTCACCGTCCACACACCAGTACCGGACGTAATCACCTCACTCCCACCGCCAGTACCGATGAAATCCACATCCCCGCCAACGGACACTGTTGGATTACTTGACGCGCCTACGAGTGTGGCATTTCCTGCACCATCGGCGATGACGTAGAGGTGGGAACTTGCACCTGACAGGGTAAATGTTCCAGTAGGAAACGTGAATGTTTTCGCCGTGCCGCTATTCGTATACATTTCCACTCGCCCATCGTACGTCCGTGCATCCAGCGTCGTGGATGGGATGTTCGCAGATGAACCATCGTACCGGACAATGCTGCTTAACGTGCCGCCGGTGCCTGGCCCAGAAGAGGCGTCCGTAAACCGGAGTGTGCCGGCACCGCTTATGGTTCCACTGGTATTCAGGGTGGTTGTCCCCGGTGCATTCACCGTTCGGCTACTCCCAATGGATAGCGTGTCGCCATCCGCGACATCGAGCGTTCCCGAAACCGTGAGGTCAGACGTGCTCACGGTAATGGTTCCCGTGGAGGCGGGGTTAATCGTCAGGTTGTTGAAAGTTGAGGCAGTCGAACCAGTGAGACTATTCGACGTCCCGGTCATGGTCACCGTCGACGTACTCTGCGTGAACGTCCCGTTGTTCGTCAAGGTTCCGGCAATAGTGTACACGCTGTTCCCACCGGATGTAAGCGCACCGCCTATCGTGACATTCTTTGCGGTCAAAGTTTCGGTGCCACTAATGGTCAACGTGGCACCCGAGAGGATATTGAGTGTCGCGCTGGTATACGTCCCCCCGGCTTGGGCAGCCAAGGTGTTGGAGTTTGCGGTGTGCAAAATATTTTCATTGTTGTCAGAGTCGTACTGTCCAAGCTCTGTAACGGTGAGCGACGGGTTATCGGCACTCCCAATACTGAGGACATTCGTGTCTAGTACAAGGCCGGTGATATTCCCAGAGCCATCGTACTTCGTCACCGCAGTGGTCTCCGCACTGTCCGCCACACTATCAACGAAAACTGTAACGGTATTACCGCTATTCACTGATACCCCGCTAATGGTCCAGGTTCCGGCGAGGGTTGTGGTCTGCCCTTGGATGCTTCCATTGACCGCTACTTTCACTGTTCCGCCAGAGCTGTTGGATGTACCAGCCACGTCAATACCGCAGGACGCACCTGCACTCACGGTGATGTTGGTATTCCCACCACTTGTGGACTGTGAGAAAGTGGCGCAAATTGCCGTACCAGCATTATTTGCATCGCTAATATCCACGTAGGAAAGGGACGCTGCAGTTGGATTCACGTTCCAAGCGTTACCCACACTCGTGGATTGCAATGTCACTAACTGTCCAGTCGCGCCAGTTACAGTCCACGTGCCCGCAATGGTTTGTGTTGTAGCTGTAGTAACGGAAATTACCTTTGCTGCGCCAATACTGGTGACTGAAAGATTGTTGAAGGTTGTACTCCCAGCAATGGTGGAAGCCGCAGACGTCGTGAGTGCAATTGTCCCGCTGTTATGCGTGAAGGTGCCGGAGTTGGAAAAACCAGCACCAAAGTTGGTGGTCGTAGCGGAACTCGCTTGGAAGACGGTATCAGCCGCAATCGTCACATTCCCAGTGACGGTGAAGGCTGGATCCCAAGTGTTGACCTGGAAGATAGTGGTACTGGAACCCGTGCCGGTGTTCAGTAGGTCTAACGTGGAACCGATGGTTAGGGTTTGCGAACCAGCCGTACCGGCTGTCACTGTACGCCCGGCCGTGGTGCCGCTATTATCAATTTCCACCTTCTGGTAATCCGTGCGGGCACCCATGGATTGATCAGTAGCCGTTGCATCCATCCGCAAGATAAGGCTGCTCGCTAACGTCCCGCCGGTTGGGAATGCGGTTGCGCTTTGGTAGGTGAGCCGACCAGGTCCGTTAATGGTGCCGCTGAGGGTGAGAGTAGCGCCCGTGTGCGTTATGGTTCTACCGGAATTAATGGTTAAAGTATTTGCTGACGCAGCAAGCAACAAAGAGTTCGTTACGGTGAGATCCGAGGTTTGCAAGGTGACTGTTCCACTGGTGTTTTCAATACTGAGATCATAAAATGTGGTATTACTAGAACCATCAATTGTACTTGCACTTCCCGTAAAACTCACCCGACTATCGTTATGGATAAAGGTTCCATTATTTGTGAACGTGCCACCAATCGTCAAGTTTGGGAGTGAAACGAATGTGGTTGGGGTCAATGAGCCAGAAATCAATAATGCATTACTGATTGTTAAACGTTGAACAATGCTTATCGTCCCGCTCGCGGTAAGGTTATACAAAGTACTTCCACCAGTTAAAGCCGTGAGAGTCTTTGAGGTGCCATCCATAATGACCGTATTCCCAGTTGAGGCTGTATAGCAATATGTAGCTAGGAAAGTAGCGCAGGTGGCATCAAAATTTCCGGAAATGGTCCAGGTGCCAGTACCCGAAGTGACTGGCTCTGAGCCACCACCGGTGCCTAGAATGGTAAAATCGCCACCAATGTTAACGGTTGGATTATTGGTCGAACCATCGACTGCCATATCCCCAAGACCATTGGCGTACAGGTTAAAATTGCTGCTCGCGCCTGACAATGTGTACGTCCCAGATGCAAAAGTCGCGGTACGGCTGGAGCCACTAGAGCTAAAAATTTCCACTACATCTCCGTACGTGCGAGCATCAAATGTTGTGGAAGCAACATTGCCATTCGTTGCATCGTACCGAGTTATCGCGCTTAATGTTCCAGTAGCACCTGGTCCAGCACTGGTATCGGTAAAGGTAATGCGCCCGTCACCAGTAATCGAACCGGTTATCGTGCACGTTCCACCGGTGTTCGTGAGAGTCCGCGAAGCGGCGATATCTAGGGTATCACCAGCTGCAATAACCAAATTATTCGAAACGGTCAAATCCGATGTTTGTAGTGTAATGGTCCCTGCGCTGCTGGGGTCAATGGTGAGTTTGTACAGCGTGTACCCACCACCCGTAATCGTATTCGATGTCCCAGTCATCTGCACGGTGCTCGTGCCTGCAGTGATAGTTGTGCCAAGAACGAGGTCACCAGAAATCCCAAGGACAACGTTTGGCAACGTGTACGTGGGCGTCCCGGAAGCAGGTTGCAGCGTAAGGTGATTATATGAAAATTGCCCACCAGCAAGGGGTAGTCCAGCAATATTCGTCGACCCTGTCCCACGGTAACGAAAAGTGGAGGTTTGGGGTAAGAGGAGTATACCGCCACCTCCGCCACCTCCCACGATGACAAACGGGGTGCCTGACCCATTCAAGTCCCACGTTTTAGAACCCGCGCTCAGTTGATGTGCACGATCGCAGTCACATCCAGCATCGTAACTTGCTTGAGTACTAAGCACATTAGAAATGGTAATACTTCCAGCTCCAGTTGCGGTTGTGGTATATGAATTCGTTCCCGATTGCTCCAAAGCCAGATTGTAAAAAGTCCACCCAGTTGCCCCGCCGAAATCCCCAGTACCGCTCAGGGTGAAGGTTGGCGTGCCGCTAGCTGTTGTAATGGTACCGTCTCCAGTCACTGCGCCGCCGTTCACCGTCATGTCTGCATTCACAGTCAATGTGGAACTAGCGGCCGCCAACACATCGCCCGTCACCGTGAAAGTTCCGGCAGCCACCGTGAGACTGGATGCAACACTGCCGTTGCCGATCGTCAAGTTATTCGAAACTGTAACGGCTTTTTGGATTGTCGATGTGGCTGCGGTGCCATCGCCAATGACTAAATTATAAATAGTGATCGCTCCACTTGCGCCGTTGGTTCCCAAATTTCCGGTCCCGCGCATCGTCACAGTTGGAGTTCCACTGGATGCGATGATTCCAGTTGTTGTGTTCGTAAAGTCGCCCCCACCAACCGTAAGGTCAGCGCCAACAGTAAAGGTAGAGCCTGTCCCAACGCTCACATCACCTCCAGTTGCAGTAGTGGCAGCTGAGCTTAATGTGGTCGTTGCCGTTGTCCCATCGCCAATGACAAGATTATAAAACGTAATCGTTGGGGTAGTACCACCACCAATGCTCCCATTGCTTCGCATGGTTGTGGTTGCGGATCCTGTGGTGCGCGTAACCACCGCGCTGGTGCCTGCTGTGGTAATATCCCCACCCGCAACAATGGTATCCGCGTCAATATTCAACGTCGCTCCACCGTCCACCAAAATATCACGACCAATGGTATTCGTTGCGGTATCAAGATATGCCGTCCCACCATCATCCACATGAAAATCTCCGCCCGTGCTATTCGTCGTCACCGTCCCACCAGGGTCATACGTTGCGCCTGCCCATACGTGGAACTCCATGCCAGATTCAACCGTGAGATTGCTACTGGAAATACTGTACCGTATTCCAGCATTCCCATTATCTCCTGTTGCCAATTTCGCATTCGTCATGGGACCTGCATTTTGATGACGAACCGATGTATGATCTTGGTAAATATGCAAATCAACGATATCTGATGTTGTATCAGCGGCAAGTGTCACGGTTGTGCCCTTTATAGACTCGCCACTATCAATAAAGATCGCAACAGGATCGGCGGCGGAGCTGGGTCGGGCCGCAGTAATTGCAAATGATCCATTACTCAATGTACAATCTGCCGTCTGCTCAGAAGCGCTTCCATTCACAGATGCGCGGACGGTTATCGTGTTCCCCGAACAATCATATGCGGATGGAGTTTCATTAGTATAAATCTTCCCATAGATCGCAATCGAATTCGGCACATACTCAACCAGCATCCAAAGGGTACTCACTTGCAATTGCTCAGGCGAAAGAGAGCTGGCTGTATTGAGATTACGAACACCGATTTGCGCGCTATCAAGCGTCGTAGTGGTCCATGCCGTAGATTGTTGTGGCCGTGAATACGCAGTTAAGCCATAGATTCTCGGCTGTGCAGGACTATGTGACATCCACGTCGTGGATGTGAAGTTCGACTTGTTACCCTCGATGATGGTGCCATTATCACTATCCTTCAATCGAACGGAGGCCGCAAATGCTGTTGTATTTCCTATATTTGCCCGCATACCCACAGAGACAAGAGTTATTGTGTCTGACGCACCGATCCCTTGCGTTGAACTATCAAATACTTTAACGTCGGTAATGGCGTTCGCGGCGCCAGTGTATATATATGAAGATGCGTCATCAGGGTCTGGCTCATCAACATAGGTATAGTCATTGGTAAATCCGGAATTATCACCAGGCGCATTCGGTTTTAAGACGGCAATTGAACCAGAACCAGGGTAACCATTTTGTACCGAGCCAGCATTTTGATTCACCGCCACATCATCGAAGTACCAATCGCCTTGCGTTTGAGATTCAGAATTCAAATTACCACCCAAGACAAGTGTGGTAACACCATTAGTAAGATTTCTGGTTGCACTTGATCCAAAATTTGTTCCATTAATTCTCGCTTCAACGGTATCGGTTGCTCCAGCACCGGAGGAATTAATTTGGAATTCAACGCGATACCACGTGCTTGTGCTTAACGCAGCTGAAGTACCAATCGGCGTTCCGCCAGAATCTTCATCATGTAACTCCAGGGTGCCGGTACTCGTCAACACAATAAATACACGATCTGTGGTACCAGAATCTCGAAACGTCATTATGCGATTACCCGCACTTGGCAACGCCTCAATCCGTAGGTATGCTCGTGCGTAGTATGGGCCATCTGCATTCGCTGCCACAAAATCCTGAGAAACGCCTTCGGCAGAACCCGAACTAAAACCATTAATACGTAATGACGCACCACCCGAACGATAGTACGTCGCGGTAGTATTTATTGTTGGTCCACCTGCAATACCCGCCCATTCTTCGCCAGCAGTCACACTCTGCGACTCAAAACCCGATGACCATAACCTTCCCCCTTCTGCCGGCTCATATTCAACCAGCAGCCACATGGCAGTTACTCGTACATCAGGTGTAGCATCAGGTGCCGTAAATCGGATAGTCGCGCTATCAATGTCGGCCGCTCGGGCCGGGGCGGGTACGGTTCCAGAAAGGCCATACATGGAAAGGCCATAATTTCTCGGCGCCGCCGTAGCGTTTGTATGGTATGTGTTGAGCGTCCCTGCTATGGTCGACCCGTTCTGAGATGTGCCACTTCCCGGGATAACGGCAGATAATCGGAATGACGCACTTCCGGTCGTATCGACGTGCGTCGCGCGGGCACCAACTTGTGCCAAGTTAATGCTATCGTTCGTGCCTATTCCTTGGCTGCCAGAACTCTCCAAACTCACTTCCAAAAAATCATTTGTGGCATCGCAGAGCACGCTCGTCGTCGCGTCATCCGGCCCTCCAGAGCCTCGTTCATCAACTGCTTGCCAAGAAGTTGTAGACCCAGCACAGGTGTCAGAAGATGCGCCGCTTGGTTGGCCATCAGGTAGAAGCATGACAATTTTTCCTGGACCTGGCCAGTTTTCTGGAATACTTGGTGTAATGCCAGAATCGTCAGAATTTATTGCCAGATCATCCCAGTAAATTGTAGAGGTGCCGCCTGTATCAGTCGAAAGCGTCCCAAAACGCACAATACGAGAACCGTTTGCATGGTTCACAGTGCCAGATGAGAATGCGACACCATCAACTCTCGCCTCCACATACGTTGAAGCAATAGTTGTTGAATCTTCCCGAAATTCTATGCGGTACCAGGTACTTGTCGACAATGCAGATGAAGTGCCGGTTACTTGGGCGGCGTCTTCATCATTCCAGAGTTCCAAGGTGCCATTACTATTTAACCGAATACTAGATTGCACAGACGGACCGCTGTCATAGAATTCCATTAAGTTCACCCGGGTCTCAGGCATGTTCGTGATGTAGATGTACGCCCGAAAATAATAGTCATTCGCCGAATTTGCACTTGAATACTGATACGTTGCTCCGGACGTTGCCGCACTTTCATTCGTTTTGAGCGCAGCAACTCCAGAGCGAAATGTGGTCGTATCAATAGTTGGTGCGGTACCCACAGTGCCAGTAAATTCTTCATCTGCGGTTACGGTCTGCAACTCGAAACCCGAACTCCAAAGGCGGGAAAAGCTTGCAGCACCCACTGCGTCGCTGGCAATCTGCCACTGGCGGTACTCTTCAAATAGCGGTTGGTCAGTACCGGTTTTCAGAAGTCGCGCTTTCCCGAGCAAGAAGAGTTCAGGACTCACGTCAGGTGGATTCACGTTGTACGTCAATGTGTACGTCTGCCCACCCTTCCACTGCACCGGCCACCGGATGGTCAGCCGGTTTTCTGATGCAATGGTTTTTCCTTTTCCAGACACGGCGGACACACCAAAGGAGCTGGGTACCACATCCTCAAAGAACCCGACCACATCTTTCTGTGGACGAACCGTTAAGGTAACAGGGTAATTCTCAACTGGGTAAATACGGGTGGGTGCATTACGATGCACATCAACCGGAACTGTGGCACGAACCGCAATCGCATCTTGAATCGTATACTCGCCAAACTTTGTTTCGGCTTTCAAATCCAGAGTGTACATCCCTTCGTCACCCCCTTCGTACACCGCGCTGTAATCAGGAGTGTTCGTCACGGTAATGGGTCCACACTCACTAGATTTGGTGATGGAACCCTCATCAGTACTGAAAGTTTGCGTGATCCCACCCGGGCTTTTTACTGTCAACCACAGCTTGGCATCGCAGATAGTGTGCCCCTGCGGGTCCAGTACCCCCATGCCTACATCAATACTCTCACCAGGGCGATAAATAGATTTGGGGGTATTGAGCACCAGTACGCCCCAGTAGAAATCTTTCTTCACGGTGGTTTCCTTGTTCCCCTGCACAATGGTAATTTCCGCCGTGTACTTCCCGGGTTTATGCAGAGAATCCTTCTGCACTTCAATGCGTTCAAAGGTCGAACGCCCCTCGGTCACTCGCGTGATATCATATTCCGCCGGGACTTCCGCACCATCAGGTCCCACAAGTTTTTTTGATT
>CAZBMC010000001.1:0-28102 GCA_964493065.1 uncultured Gammaproteobacteria bacterium | reverse complement strand
TCTGGCGTGCCCGTGTACGTGCCAGCAGCTTGTGCGTCACCACCAGACAGAGGGATTCGGTACAAGGCATTCCCTTGCGTATCCAGAGTGAAGAGCGATGAACCCAGAACCGTAAGACTCGCGTAGGTTTTTCCTTCGGGTAAGCTGGTCAACTTTTCCGGAGTTGTCGTAATGGCATGCCGGGTTTGGCCCAATACTTCGTCAATTGCGCTGGTAATTACTTGCCGCCGCTCTGCATCAGCAGTTGCCTGGCGACCTTTGACCTTCGGCAGCCCCTCTACACTACTCTTCGCTTCTTGCAGCAATTGTTTCGCCCGATCTTCATCACCGTACAGAAGCGTGGTTCGGGCTTCGGCAACTTTTTCCTCGATTTGCGCGTAGGTACGTTCCACATTCTTTGCACTCGTGTTCCGTTGCTTCTGAATGCCAATGCCAATGAGGGTGAGTGCAAAAATGACCGCGATGCTCCCGGTGGAAATGAGCAGGAGGCGTGAACGTTGGGGGAGTGATCGAACCTCTCTGACGCGCTCCTGCACTAACGTTGGCAAGGTCTGCGGAACTCTTTGCACATGGCGGCCAGCACGGGTGAGGGCTGAGAGCATTTTTGGGGTTGCTTCGACAGCTGATTTTCCACGTTGCCAGAGAAACGTTGGAATCTTTTTGAAGAGTACATGGCGGACGCGCAGCAGACGTTGCGTATCGACAGTTGGATTACTTCGCGTGTAGCGTTCTTGGGGTGCGGTGTGCTGCGCTGGCCTGGTTGGTGTCTCCTCTAGTCGTTCGAGAACCGGTGAAATCCGAGTGGGCTTTCGCAATACCCAAGCGCGAAAGAAGACGCGTCCGCGCTGGAGGAAGGTCTGGGCACCTCGCTTCAAGGCTGGCCAGAGTGACGGCGTGAGCAGCTCCTGGGTCTTCGCATCTCGAGTAATGAGTTCATCCATAGATCGCTGCGGTGCGCCGGGAATATTCGTCCGATGCGCGGTGCTCTGCTGCGGTTGCACGTACACAGCGGCTTGGTTCTGGATGACCACAGCAGCAAATGCATTGTGGTTTGGATCCGTTCGCAGAATATCTTCCAGGTGTTTTGCTGCCCCACCCATGGGTGCCTCGGCGATCGTTCGGCGGATTTTTTCTATGGAAAAGTAATCCAGCAAATTTTGGGTGCCAAAGAGAATTGCGCTATCGCCCTTCAACGTTCCAGAGGCAATGGCGGAGAGGAGTTTGAGGGGGTTGGGTTTGCTTGGGCGGACGCCATTGAACAAGTCGACAATTTGACGGCCATGCACTAGCATGCCCACAAGTCGGCCAACGTCACTGAACAGAACTAGATCTTCCCGTAGCACGAAGACCACCAACGCCAGCTGGTCAATCCAATCGTTGCCAAAGTCGCCAACCAGTTCGCTGCAGAAACGATTCGTGGCTTGAATGGTGTGCTCGAAGGCAACCTCTGGGTTTGCCTCCGTGGAGGTGTAGTACGCGGCTTTCAGGAAATCTTGTAACCGGCTGAGAAGCTCGTGGTTCACCCGGTCGTTACTTTGCATTTCTGCGACAAAACCCAGCTTCCCAAGCACGCGTTCTTCAGCGGGGCTGGGGTGAGCAATAAAGACGTGTGCGGTGGTACGGCTTTGGGTGGCGTCCGCTATTAAGAGTTTCTCAATACTTCCCATGCTTGTTCCTGTCAAGTGACATCAGTATACTACAGCTATCCCACCTGAGCGAGCGCGTACCGCGCCCCAAAAAACCGCTCCATTCCTGGGTTTTTGGAGGTTGGGTTCATTCTATGCTCGACACCCTTTTTGGCTCTGCAACCCGCTACGCACTCCTCCGGGTCCTGGTCTTCAATCCAGGACGTTTGTATACCCCGGTAGAGCTTGCCAAGAAGAGCGGTTTGACCCCTGCATCGGTTCGGGCAGAGCTCAAACGGCTACAGCAGAGCGCCCTTGTCCGGCTGCAAGAGAAGGACAAACAGCGGATGGTCCAGGTGAATGCTGACGCAGCAATTTTTCCAGAATTACGCGCGCTGCTCCTCAAGGCACAGCTACTCACGGAGCAAGATTTTGGAGCGAAATTGGCTCGGCTTGGCCGCGTGCAGTACGCTGTTCTCACTGGGTACTTTACAAATGTCCCTGAAGCGCAGACCGACGTTTTCATTGTAGGGACGGTGAACCGGCAAAAGTTACGGCGTTTGGTTCGTGCGTTCCAACGCGCAATTGACCATAACCTACGTTTCACCGTGCTTTCGAAACGAGAGTACAAGTATCGGAGTGATATTACTGATCGATTCCTCTACGACATTGTAGAGAACCGGAAAATTGTGCTCATCGATAAGTTGCAGCGATGAATAGGCAAACGCTGGTTATCATTGGTACCGCTACGCAGGCGTACGTTGCTTGGAGTGATGGTCGGACCATCCAGAGCCGAAGTGCGGCGCAGCTTGGGCGGGGGAATATGTACCTCAAACTGCTGCACCAGCTGAAGCGCCCCCGCCAAACCGCGGCAGCGATTGTTGTTGCCAGTGCAGGGACGCGCTTTTCGCAAGAGCGGGCACTGGTTGCCACGGCAAATAGCCTGGCGTTCGCCTGGGGTGCAACTTTGGTTCGGGTCCCTGCACCCGAACTTCCTTTGGCAAAGGAGCAACTCGTCGCCTTCCTCAAGCGTCTGCCGCGGGGACGTCGGCAGCCATTGGCGCCGACGTACGCTGCGCCGCCGAATATTACCCCAGCCCGGCCACTTACCGGTACGCACATCAATGCTGGTGGATTGGTATACGACCCAGAGAAAAAAGCCCTGCTCTTTGTCCAGCGCCTAGACAATCATCGAGTAGGAGCGCCTAAGGGGCATAAAGAACCGCAGGAAACAATTCTCCAAGCCGCGGAACGAGAAATTCGGGAAGAAACTGGAATTGTCGATTTGGAATGTCTGGGGAGACTACCAAGCGTCAAGTACCTCTCCGATGATCATGGGAAACTTCCACGAAAAATTCCTCACCATTTGCACCACTTCCTCTTCTTGCGTAAAGGCAAGCGAATTGTGCCGGTTGTGAAAACTGGTGAAGTGGCAAACCTTCGCTTGCTCTGGCACCCGGTATCTCGCAAGCGACCACCGACAAAACTGCATGCTGATTTGAAGCCAGTGTTTGTCCGTGCGGTTGCAATACTACGTGCCAGAAAGTTGCTGCCGCAAACGCACTCAAAGAAGTAAATTTACATTGGAGATGATACTCCCATACTGACCTCTATCCGGCTGTGACTGCGTGCGAGAATGGCCAAGAGGTTGGGAAGGGGAGTTGGGTTTTGGGGAGTGCAGGGGTGGGTTCGGGCACGACCTCTTCGCCTCTAGCTTTGGCGTACAGTTGCAATCCAGACCTGCCCAGAGCACGAAAAATAGTTGCCGGAGACTGCTTTGCGAAATCTGCAATTGTCCGAATGCCGTAGGATCGCAATGCTTCCGCAGTACGGTCACCCAAACGTGGCAGTAGGCGGACTGGTAGGTGATGGAGGATGTCTCTGTCTTGGGGGCCCACGAACTGCCAGCCGGGTTGGCGTAAACCTCGTCGGGCGAGTTCAGCAAACGTTGGCGTTGGACCCATACCAACCGTCACCTGGCACTCCAGTTCCCGCCAGCAGGCAGATTGGATTTTGAGGAATAGGCTGGTTCGTTCCAGCATGGTTAGGCTATTCGTAACCACCGTCAGGTCAGCTCCACTGTGCCGGAGCACCGTGCCCCAGTGCTTTGCTAAACGTTTGTACACTTTCAGAAAAGCGTTGAGGCGTTGGGGGTTGTGTGGCCGTAGAACCAGCCGAGGTGCGCGCTGCATTGCTTGCTCCACAGTCATGCGTGACCGTACGCCAAGTGCGCGTGCTTGCTCATTCGCATCGAGGATGCGCGGTTGGGTACCAGTCAGGTCAACAATCGCAAAAGGTGTACCGCGGAGTTTTGGATGCATTGCTTCCTCAACGCTAATTGCTGCGTGCCAGAGTTGAATTGCGATGGTGGTTGGTGCGTGCGTCATAGCCGAAGGAAAACCGAAGATGAAAAGGAAAAAAATTTTAGTACTTTCGAATGAGGCCAATAACTTTCCCCTGGATGGTTACGCTCTTCACATCAATTGGTGCGTACAACGCATTGGCGGGTTGCAAACGAATGAAATTCTTCTTCCGGAAAAACTTCTTCAATGTTGCTGTTCCATCGTCCAACATTGCAACGACCATATCACCATCTCGTGCCATATCCGTTTTCTCTACCACCACCATATCTCCATCGCCAACCAAACTTTCAATCATAGAGTCACCGCGTACTTTGAGTAGGTAGGCATTTTTTCGCCCAACAATTTCTTGGGGTACAGGGAACATTTCATCTTTGCCGGCGTAGGTCTCAATGGGGGAGCCAGCAGCAATTGCACCCACAAGTGGGAGCATGATTGCGCTGCCAAAGTCATCTTGTGCAGCCTCCTGTTCAACCAAGGTAATACCCCGCGCATTGTTTCTATCCCGGCGAATGAACCCAGCCTCTTCCAAGAAGCTCAGGTGCTCGTGCACCGTGGCTAAGGATGACAACCCAAAAGCCTTGGCAATTTCCGTCAGCGTCGGCGCATAGCCATGCTCTTTGACGTACTTGGTCAAGAAGTCCAGGATTGCACGTTTCTGCTTGTGGAGGATTGGAGCCATGGGAGAGGTGTTTTCTTGTATGTGCAGAGTTTGCTCTGCTGGAGGCTTATTTGCTGATTGATGTGAAAGGAGTATAGCCGAAGATTAGCCGAAGTACAAGTGTACATAGAAGAATTCATTGGGTTTTTCGCGATTACCCATTATGACGGGAAAAATGATTGTGGATAACTTTTTCCTATATTCTCGCCAAATGCTTCAAAATGCTAAAAAATATTGAATTATTTTCGAAAGAAAGCTATTCAAATAATATAGAGGAAAGCGTTCTTGACATACTACAGGAGAGGATTAGGCTTTAGGTAAAGAGGGTAAAAATGTTCACATCACTGCACATTTTCTTTCACTCTTCTTAATCTTTGATCATTATGACAAAGAAAAGTATCGCTATCGCGGTAGTAGCCCTGGTTGCTGCTGGCGCGGGCTTCCTCTTCCTGCAGAAGCCAACTGCAGCTGAAGCGGGTATCGGTGCTGGCACCGATTGCATTCAAATCTGCTTAGCGCAGAACTTTGAAACCGGGGAGTGTGAGCAGTGGTCTGCACGACCACATGCGTGCTTCAACAGTCAGGCGCCAAATATTGTTATCAAGTAATTTCTCAGCACACAAAGGCACCCTTTCTCGGGTGCTTTTGTATATTAAGAAACTGCTTTCTTTGCTTGACAATGAGGGCGAAAAGGTGTAAAGCAAAGTGATACACAGAGAACTTTAACAATCAATATAATACAGAAAGGAGGGTGCGTATGTGGCGCATCTTTATTCGTTGCAATAGCATCCTCATAGGGATGCTAGTGGTTTCCTGTGCAGGAACTGTGCAGTTCGGCTTGCAAGACAAGCCAGTAGCCCCAACTCCGTTCGTGGATGCTTTCAAACAGCTGCCTGAGGGTGCCGTGCGGGATTCGCTGAATACGCTTTTGATCATGTTTCAGTACACTGATACAACAATGTACTGGGCAATTTCAAAGGTCGATCCAGTGGCAAATCCGGGTCTGCTGGAGCAAATGCTCCGAGACTTCAAGGCGCGGAAAGACTTGGAAACCTTCCGGGGTGATACGCCTGACCGCTGCGAGTGGTGGGAAGAATTCTGGGAGAAGCGCGCGGCGTACTGTCTGCAGCACTTCCGTACGAGTTTCTTTGGGAAGTTCCTGGAGCCCATGCGGACCGAAGCTGTGCTGAAGAATGGTATCCCAGATGACGACTCGTGGATTGACGTGCCCTGCTTTGCATTACGGTCTACTCCGGCAACCGGAGAGTGCCAGGTGAATGAGCTGGATTGGGTTGGAAAAGGGATCTACCTCGCGTATGAGGCAGATGCAGATGGTGAAATAGCACGTATGGTTCCATCATCAAAAACCCTGGGTAAGAAGCGCGATCCCTCTGATCAGTTATTTTCTGTGAAGGAAGATGAGCGGAAATTTGTCTCTCAGCAAAAACCGCAATTCAGCCCCTTCCAAGAGAAGATTGAACCACTCTCCGCATCGTTGGTCATTAGTTCCTTCCCAGACAGTACGGGATGGTACGATTTGTACCTTGCTTCACGAATTCCGTTGAAGCAGCTCATGCGGGGTGATTCGCTGGTTCAGCTTACTGCAACTGCGAATTTCTACACGCAAGCAGGAACCTTGGCATTGCCAACGGATTCTGTTGTCCGCGCCTATCCCGCTTCAACGCCGGCGCTTGATCAACGGCAGTACACCATGGTTCGGCAGTACCGGCTTCCAGCTGGAGCATATTCTCTCTGGTACACCGTGACCGGGAAAGAGGATCGATACAAAGGTATCTTTACGGTCCCGGTTGAGTTCCCTTCGGGTTTCACTTCAAAGCCCGCTATCAGCGAACTCATGCTGCTTGAAGAGCTGCCAGGAACCAACACCTACAATCGGGTGGTGCGGAATGGGATGGGATTACTGCCGCGTATGTCCGATGTGTATGCACCTGGTGATACGGTGTACGTCTACGCAGAGTTTGACCTTTCGCGTTTTCCAAAGGATAACTTTGGAAACTACGAGTATGCGGTTGACGTCACGATGAAAGGCCCCATCAAGCCGAATCAGGACAAGGGGAAGGTCATCGTTGGCGAATCAATGCCGGTTCTTGATCAGAAGCCCGACGTTTCTGCGGATATGCGTCAGCGCATTGCGCGGCGAATTTTCTTTGGCGAACCGCTCACGAGCTTGAAGCAGCCAAGAGGTCGCAAAGCAAGAGATTGGTACTGCAATCAGGCGCCAATCGTGCTTGGAGCGAATCTAAAGGAAGGGAAGTACATCCTCCGGGTGTTCGTTTACTCTCTGTTGGGAGAAGAGGAATTCTACTCCTGGCGGGAGATTGAGATTAAAAAACCGTAAGTATTGCACTTTTGCGCGGTATCCTTCATTGGGTACCGCGTTTTTTATATATCTAATAATTGGGTGTGGATAACTTTTCCGCTATATTTAGCGGAAAAAGTGACCTCACTTCTCAAAAAGCATCTGGAAATGCCAAAAAGTGTGGATAAAGGGGCTTGTCAGGATTTTTTCGTGGGTATACAAACCGCATTACCTGAAATAAAAAAGTTTTGTCGTGACATGGTGTCGCGACGCACATTAATAACGAGATAGTATGCTCCGAGGAAAGCACGAACGTGTGATGATCGCATGAGAAGATGTGCACGTGGTGCACGAAGGGAATGGCGACCTTGGTCGTTTAGGACTTCCGCGGGTTGACCCGTACTGCTGAGAGCTGTTCACGCAGCTCGCCACATACCGTGTTCGCACGGAATGTCCCCCAGTACCAGTTACTCCAGGATTGCCCTTCGTGGATTCTAGAATCCACCATTGTTAACAGCCATCTCTGTTTCTCACCTCCGTTTCGTTGCAATCAACTCCTCCAAAAAGTTGTTGCCCTCCTAATGCAACACCACATACTATCGCGTTTTACGGGGGTCAAGCTTGCTTGACCCCTCTTCTTTTTGCATATTTTTCAGGAGGGGTATACTATCGGTAACAGAAAAAGAAGGAGGAAATGTGTGAAAAAACCTTTACATCCAAATGTGAAATTTGGCTTCGCCGTGCTCCTTTCATTTGTCGTCTGCACTGTGCTCTTCTATGCATTTTTTGGCGCAGTGTCGTTTTCCAATTAATACGCTTAGACATTGGAGGAAGTATGAAGAAGCCTTTTCGAACGCTCATCTTCATGACAATCGCTTGTACTTTAGGCGCGTATGCATTGCTGTGGCTAGCGTTCAGATCGATCACCTTCGGCATACCGTACTAGTAGACGTTGAAAATTGGGGCTCAATAGTGGAGGAGGTTGTATGAGAAGGAAGATTGTTGCAGTTTTTTCACTGCTCGCCACCTACGCCATTGCTAGCTGGTTTCTATCCATGATCCACATTGGTGGATGAACGATTTCTGGGCAGCTTGTCTGTTTCGTATCACGTATTCTCGCACGGTTACCCACACCGTGCGATTTTTTTGTGCCGTGCTACCATATGGGTATGCAAAAGCAAGCACCATGGTTCCTGGGGATTGATGGCGGCGGTACGAAGACCGAGGCTGCGCTTGGCAGCACGCTTGGGGATGTTGTGTGGGGTAAAGCTGGCCCGTCCAACCCACGCGCCGTGACGCGAGAAGTTGCCGCACTGAACGTTCGCCAGGCTGTGAAGCAAGCGGAGAAGCTGGCTGGCAAGCACCGACCGTACCAGGCGGTCATTGGCATTGCGGGCATGGATACACCCAAAGATGTAGCGGCAATGCGCCGAGTTTTGCTGCAAACGTTGAAGGGTATTGTCCAGCCAGATTTTCAACTTGTGAATGACATAATTATTGCCCTGTCGTCGGGAACCACAGAGCGGCACGCGGCAGTGATCATTTCCGGCACCGGGTCCAATGCCTACGGCCGGGGCCCCAAGGGTGTTGTGCGTGCTGGCGGTCGTGGCCACCGGTTGGCTGATGAAGGTTCTGGGTATGCACAAGGGTTAGCAACGTTGCACGCAGTGACAAAAGCCGCAGACGGCAGGGGAGCTGCAACGCAATTAACCAAGTACGTGCTGCAGCACTTCCAAATCCGGAAGCCCGAAGAGTTGGTGCACATTGTGTACCAACCACATTTTGGCAAACCCCAGATTGCGGCCTTGGCGCCGTACGTGCAAGCCGCGGCAGAGAAAGGGGATGCCGTTGCGAAGGGTATACTCGCTGACGCTGCGGACGAACTTGCCTTGCTGGCAACAACGGTTATCCGAAAGAGTGGTCTTAAGCGAAAAGCATTTTCCCTGGTTACCGTCGGCGGGATATTCAAATGCCCAGTGGTTCTCCCATCACGATTCAAAGGTGCAGTGCGGATGGTCGCCCCCAAAGTGCAATTCATTCGACCCAAGCTCCGCCCGGCCATTGGCGCGTGGGGGATGGCTGGGGGAGGTCGGTAATCGTGAGACGGTTTCGCTGCCCGTATCGTTGAAGGGGTATAAGGGAATGATGTGCGGCAGCAACTTTCTGTCATTGCGAGGAAGGAGTCTTCGACTGACGTGGCAATCCCGCTGAACTTCGGAACCCGGCTTGTGTACAATTCCGTGCCTACACGTGGCTTGTGGGTGACTGACAGTTGAAGGACGGTACGCTATAGTCTGTACATGCCCGACCACCCAATCTTCTCCGTTTCCGAGTTCATCCAGGTTATCAAGCAGCATTTGACGCTGCTGGGTTCAGTTGTGGTGGAAGGGGAGATTACAGGTTACCGGGTGAGTAAAGAGCGGTTGGTGTACTTTGAATTGAAGGATGCGAAAAGCCGCGTGCTGTGCTTTATGCTGGTGGGTGATGCAGATGTTGAACTGTCTGATGGTATGTCTGTGCGGGTGACGGCAATACCTTCGCTCTTCCAGGGCAGCGGCGGCTTTCACTTGCGCGTGCAGCAGGTGGAGCTGGTTGGCCAGGGTGCCCTGCAGCAAGCCCTTCGTTTGCTCCAAGCCAAGTTAGACGCCGAAGGCTTGTTTGCTGAAGGACGGAAGCGTTCACTACCACAGTATCCAGAGCGCATTGGCATTATCACCTCTGTTGACGCAGCTGCGTACACTGACGTGCTTCGCATTCTACGAACACGCTGGCCTCAAGCTACTGTCGTGCACTTCCCAGTGGGTGTGCAGGGTACAGGTGCGGTGTCCAGCATCGTGGGTGCACTGCAACACTGCCATATAAGTGATGTGGATGTTGTTATTCTCACTCGCGGCGGCGGTAGTCTGGAAGACCTACAGGCTTTCAATAGCGAAAAAGTGGCACGGGCAATTTTCTCCTGCCGTGTCCCGGTTGTTTGTGGAGTGGGACATGAACGTGACTGGACCATTGCAGATCTGGTCGCAGATGTGCGCGCGTCCACCCCAACCAACGCCGCAGAACGCGCAACGCCATTAGCAACCCAAGTGCTGGCTGATGTGCAAACCATGGAGCGGCAAATGGAAGATGGCTGGCGCATGGTGCTGGGAGATTTGCATGACCGGCTGCACCATTTGACCCGCGACCTGAGTGATGTGGTGCAAGGGACAGTACAGCGGATTCGTCTGCTGCAGCAAACCTGTGTGCAGGCTTTTTCCTCCGGCGTGGAGCACATGCACACCCGTCTGGCCAACGCCACCAAGCTGGTGCAGACGCTTTCACCCGCCGCGACCCTGGATCGGGGGTACTCTCTCACGACAATTGACGGGAAGGTCGTCACCAATGCTGATACAGTCAAACCCGGTCAACGCTTGCATACCCGGGTAAAGCGTGGCACAATTCGTTCCACCGTAACCTCGTAGTCACTGTATGCCCAAACGCCCTGTTGCCAACACATTTGCCAAGGATTTTGCTGAACTAGAACGCATTGCCCAGAAGTTTGAGGCAGGCGCCTTTGACGTGCAAGAAGGCTTGAAAGACTTTGAGAAGGGGATGGCATTGGCGCAGAGCTTACGTGAGCGGCTGCACGATGTGGAGCAGAAGGTGGAAACCATCAAAGCCAAATACAAGGCAGCCGGGGAGTCAGCCGAGTAAGCGCACCTATGATTCTCTACGATCTCACCCAAAAAGTAGTGACGGATGTGTACGGGATTTTTGCGCAAGCTGCAGGCATTGATCAACCCACGCCGCCGGATATTGAAACGATTCGCGCGGGTCTAACCGGCGAGACAAAGCGGGCAACCATTCCAGCGCCAGTGGGGAATCCCTTGCGTGCAGAATTATTGTACATTGAGGAACCAAATAAGAATTTGATATTCACCTTTGCGTTTCCCACGGATTTGGGGAAAGAGCTGATGGAAAAGGCAGAAGCGGCCCAAGCGCAGTTTGATGCCGGCGTGCAGCAGTACCTAGTGGATTACTACCTGTAGGCCTGTATGGACCGCCAAGCGGCGTACCGTTGGTACCGAACCCTGGAAATGATTCCAGGAGTTTTAATCTGGTCAGCGTTCATTTTGGCGGTTGCACTTTCCTTCATCAAACCCCTGTGGGTTATTGTCTTCATCATTGCGTTTGACGCGCTGTGGTTGATTCGGATTTCCTACCTGCTGGTGTACTTGCTCACGTCGTACCGGCGGTTCCGCCATGATTCGCACGTGGACTGGTTGGCCAAGACGCAGCCGCTGCCAAAGTACCAGGATATTTACCACCTCATTTTTCTGCCAACGTACAAAGAACCGGTGGAGGTTGTGGATCAGTCACTTGCATCCCTGAAGAATATTCGGTACCCGCTGGATCGTCTTCTGGTGGTGCTGTGCGGGGAGGAGAAAGACCAAGCAAATTTTCGGACCGTAGCCGCAGCGATGCAGGAGAAGTATGGGAACACGTTTGGAAAATTCTTAGTGACTGAGCACCCTGCCAATGTTCCAGGTGAAGTACCAGGAAAAGGATCGAATACTGCGTACGCTGGGAAGCGCGCGCAAAAGGAAATTGTGAATGCGCTGGGTTTGCCGTACGAAAATGTTGTCGTTTCGTCTTTCGACGTGGACACGGTTGTGCACCCACAGTACTTTGCGTGTCTGACCTACCATTATCTAACCGTGCCCAATCCCACGCGCGCTAGTTACCAGCCCGTGGCGTTGTACAGTAATAACGTGTGGGAGTCACCCTTCCTCATGCGCGTGGTGGCCATGTCCACAACTTTCTGGCTCATGACTGAGCAAATGCGACCGGAGCGTCTGTTCACCTTCTCTTCGCACTCCATGTCCTTCAAGACCCTGGTGGACGTGGGCTTTTGGATGAGCGACATTGTGACCGAAGATTCCCGCATTTTCATCCAGGGGTTCATTGAGTACGATGGGGATTACCGCGTGGTGCCACTGTTCATTCCGCTGTCCATGGACACGGTCATGAGTCACACTCTGCGGCAGAGTTTGAAAAATCAGTACGTGCAGCAACGTCGTTGGGCGTACGGCATTGAGAATTTCCCTTTCATGGTCTGGAACTTCTGGGGGAACAAAGCTATTCCGTTCATGAAGAAGTTCCGCTACCTGTTCAACCAGTTGGAAGGTTCCTTCTCGTGGGCGACCGCGCCAATTCTCATTTTCATTCTGGGTCGGTTGCCCATTGCAGTAGCGAACCATCAAGGTTTAACCTCAGCACTTACTGTCAACACCCCGCACGTCTTGAGCATTATGATGACCGTGTCATTGGTGGGGTTGGTCGCTTCAGCCATGTTGAGCCTGACCTTGCTACCACCCCGGCCGCGGCACGCCCCACGCTGGCAGTGGCCAGTGATGTTCTTGCAGTGGATTATTTTTCCCGTGACCATGGTGGCCTTTGGGTCTATACCGGCTACGGAAGCCATTACCCGGCTGATGCTGGGGAAGTACTTGGGCTTTAACGTGACGGAGAAGACGCGGAAGAAGGGCGTGTAGCATAGTAGCGGGTTTGGAACATGAACGTGTCGGTGAACCTCGGTTGACGTGCAAGCAATGTTGTGGTAGGGTCATTTGAAATGAATAGAGTACGTGAAAAATTCTTGGAGGGAAAGATGTACACATTTGTCTGCATGATGCTTCTGGGTATGATCATTGGAATCATCGGAGCGATCCGAAAAAGTTGGGGACCCATAGAAGGTCCAATTGGAGGGATTTTTGTCGGTGGCGTAGCAAGCTTGTTCCTTATTCTGGGATTGAGTAAAATTCCACAGACGGATTGGGTATTAAGCGAGGAAAATGTCATACTCAACATTCAAACTCAGCATGGTGAGGATCGCCTATTTGAGAGATCCAAGAGCTTCGTCTTCTTTTCAGAAACAGCGACAGGTTTACATGAGTGGCAAATGAGCCAAAATGAAGTCGAGGTAAACATAGTCACACCGCCTTTTGAGCTTGGAGCGCCCGGTACTTACCGCTGCTACCGGTTAGTCAACACGAATTCCTTGTGGGACAACTGGACTCTTCGTGATGAGGTTAAATTCGTAGTACACCTCCCTGGGCAAGTAGTGTACAGCACCTTGGAATAAGCTAGTCAAAAACATACACCCTCACAATTTCTTGTGAGGGTGTCTTCAATGTGCTTAGGGTTTGTACTCGTAGTGTTGCGGAATGGTGTATGCATTTGGAGGTCGAGCCGCCTCAGAGATGTTCAGTATTTCCATGGTCACATGTTGATTCCCTTCGTGGGAAACAATTTTTACGGGAATACCATCAAAGGCTGGTGGTGGCGGACCAACGCCGTAGATGTCTCTGATCCAGGCATCCAGGTGACACTCGTTGGTGACCCAAAGCTCAACGACGATATGTTGGTGTGCGCTTACATACGTGAGCACAAACTTCTTACACCAAAACGTATTGACCATTTCTTCAATACCGGTGGTATCCAGGGTCAATTGGGGTCGTGGTTGGAGCAAGGCAAAGCCGCTTGGGAAGTCAACAGCATACGTTGTGGTATCGGGTGGCGCACCAAAGCGTTGGTACGTTTCGAACTCATCACTCCGTTCGTAGGAGATGTTCCCTGAGTCCGCGTAGACTATTTGCGATGTCCCATCGAGCATATC
Organism: uncultured Gammaproteobacteria bacterium; assembly: GCA_964493065.1. Taxonomy (GTDB): domain Bacteria; phylum Patescibacteriota; class Patescibacteriia; order PEXW01; family PEXW01; genus JBAYJA01. The sequence goes on along the minus strand of CAZBMC010000001.1, from coordinate 14,481 downwards.
TTGCTGTGCTCGTCTCCCAAGGGTGTCTACCCATAACGTGACAGGCGTCGTAAGCGTTACTGGCATGTATATCCCTTGCGTCGAATCTGGTTCCAATGCAATTCGCGTGGTGTACGTAATGCAAATATCTCCTTTCGAATTGGAATGGCTTATGATGGTAAAGAGCACTATGAGCACGATGATTTTTTTCACACTTCCTCCAAGGCTGTTTTTCTAAAGGCATCGTAGAGACTATGTTGGAAGGAGTCAATCGTCGTATTCGAAAAAACACCCTCACAATTTTCTGTGAGGGTGTCTTCAATGTGCTTAGGGTTTGTACTTCTCCAACTGCAACTGTGCATTGGCTGCAGCCAGCGTGTTGGGAAAGCGGGTAATGACCTCCGCCCATTCTTTCCGCGCCTCGGAGAGGGCGTAGTCTTCCTCGTCAGCGAGTTTGAACTTCAGCTTCGCCTGATTCAGCAGCACCATGCCGCAGATTTCCGGGTTGACAAGCGTGGAGCGGTGCTCTGGATCAACTAAGTGCTCAGCTTGGATGAACAGCTGGAACGCTTCAAATAGTTGTGCCGCCCGGTTCCAGTACCACTTGGCATTCGTTTGATCCTTATGTGCTTCGCCAAAAAGGTTAGCAATGAGGAAGATAACCCCCGGTTCTTGTGGATGAGCCCGAACCAATGAGTCGGCTGTTTGGAAAACCAGGGTAATGCGCTTGTTGGTTTTTCCTAACAGCTTGTCAAAGATGCCATCTTCGCGGATGCGGAGTGCGTCTGCGATGAGTCGGTATGCCTGGAGCGTGGCTGAAGAGTCGGGGGAGAGCTGGAAGTAGTACCGTGCGGAGTCAGCATCCTTGCGCGGCGCTGTGCTCTGTTTGAGGAACACTTTGTTCACAAACAGTTTCCCAACCGTCCCGGCGTTGGTCACATCCCGCGGGGTGACGTGCAGTAAAGAATCCGCTTGGTTTCCAGAGAGCAGGCAAACGCCAGTAGTGGGTGAGCCAGACAGCATGGCAACCAGGAAAGTGAAAATGAAAAAGTACACCTGAACTCCTTTTCGTCGATTTAGATTTCTATTTCTACGCAACGTACCACTTTTCGTACTTCTGGTCAAGGGGTTGAAAAAACAGTACACTTGGTGTATCTATGCGACGATTTTGGGGGGTCACAATCATTGCAGTCCTTACGCTTGTGGGGACGCTCGCGATTCTTGGATGGAGTATACGTACGACTGCGTTGCGGAGTGCACCGTGGAAAGCCGCACTTCGGGACGGACGTGTCTACGACCGATTGATCACGGAGACATTTTCCTCCTTGGTTCGGGATCCTGGTGCTTTTGGCGAGGTTTTTCAGAACACGCCGCTCTCAGCTGATGACCTCACCGGGTTAGCGCAGGAGGTGCTCACGGCTGACTACCTGCAAACCCAAGCCGAAAATGGTCTGGATGTCCTTTTCACGTTACCCTACAGCCGGACAGGTTTGGCAGATGTCACCTGGGTTATCCCGCTGCAGGATATCAAACGCCGATTGCCTTCAGCAGTAGCCGACGTCATTGAGAAGAAACTTGCCAAACTTCCTGTGTGTACAGACAAGCAGTTAGACGCTTTTGAGCAGGAGAAAAAATTGACTGATGGGTTTCCTTCCTGCTTGCCAAAAGGGATCACCGCAAAGTCGATTGTGACCCAAGCGGGGATTGTTGAGAATATTGCGAAGAGTATCCCGGATAGTGTCGATGTCGCGGCTGACTTACGTACCCGCACCTTTCAAAAAGTGCAGTGTGCACAAACAGCACCAGGAGATGCAATCCAGGGCTGCATCCCAGAAGAAGTATCGTTCAACGTGCAAACTCAGGTGCAAGGCATCCAAGACGCTTTCCGCTACTTGCAAACGGTGCACTGGGTGCTCACTCTCCTGGCGCTTGCATTGCTGGTGGGTATCTTCACCATATTCTTGCCGTACCTTCGGCGGAGTACGTGGTGGTTGGGGCTGGCCATGGTCATCCCGTCGCTCGTCGTGCTGGGCCTAGCATCACTGGGTAGCGCATTGCTGGTGAGTATTCGGCCAGGGGGCGATGATGCTGCGGAGAAATTCATCCAATCGCTGATCGTACCTGTGGTACAGAGCATTGGTGCTACCGCCGCAGAACGTACGTTGGTCTTTGGCGGCATTGGTTTGGCGGTTGGCGTTGCGTGCTGCATTGTGGCCTTCGCTTTCCCAAAACCCCCACCCCGCAAACACCCCTAAACCTTTCGTGTGCTAAAATAGCTACATATGAAAAACCCTACATCCAAAAAAATCGCTAACCGTTTTGCCGTCGCACTGTTCCTCTTGGTGCTCACTGTGGTCCTCCTCATTGCTTTAGTGTGCTTCAAAGGTCTCTGGGCAAAGCTCCAGCGCAGCCAGCACTACCAAGCCGTGTTCCTCACCAATGGGCAAGTGTACTTTGGGAAAATGCATACCTGGAACCGGCACGAAGTTTTGCTCACCGACGTCCACTACATTCAGGTGGATGAAACGAAAACCGATGCAGAGAAGCAGTCCGCAGCCACGAACCCTTCAACCCTTTCGCTCATCAAGCTGGGAAGTGAAGTGTACGGACCAACTAACCGGGTGTACATCAACAAAGATCACATTCTCTTCACCGAAGATTTGAAAGATGCCTCCCAAGTGGTAAAGATAATCCAGGAGAATATTGGGAAGTAGGTAGTTCCTCTACATACTACAGCCCCCGTCACCTTTGTTGACGGGGGCTTTTTGGTACGCTAGGCTTGGGAGCTAAAAACGAACATTACCAATAGAAGGAGTATGTATGTACAAACAGCAGACACCCGCATTCCAAAGCGGAGTGTACATTCCTGAGAAAACCATCCCATTTCCAATAAGTGGAAGAATTGATGTCAGTAATGTACTTCCACTCATTGAGCATCCATACGTGCAACGTCTACGATACCGGCGTCAGTTGAGCTTCTTAGACTTGGTTCGGCCAGGCGGCACACATGTGCGTTTTGAACATGTTGTAGCAGGTTTGGGTTTATTGCGAGCCATGGTCTCACGTTTGCAAATAACTGACCCAGTACTCGCCCAAGCCCTGGAGGTCTACTACCTTTTGCATGATATTGGTCATGGGCCATTCTCCCATGAGTCTGAACCGGTGTTAGGCGAGGACCATAATGTGATTGGATGGCAGCTTCTTCGGGAAATGCGTGAGGAGATTGCGCAGATCGCTGATTTCTCTCTTGTTGAGCAACTTTTTCTGCATCAGCATCTGGCGAGCTGCTTGGTGCACGACCGAAATTTTGGCGCAGATAAGCTGGACTACCTTGCGCGCGATGCGTACCATACCGGCTACGAGTTGGGTTTGAATGTACATAACATTCTCTCCTACCTCATTTTCGATGGTCAAACGTTGGGAGTTGAAGAGAAAATGAAGGAAGAAGTAATCCGGGTGCAATTAAGTTACCTATCAATGTACACCAGGTTGTACCTGCACAAGACCGGAAAAATTGCGGCACGCATGTACCAACGTGCGCTGCAAGACTACCTTCGGGGTCAACCAGAACACTTATCTGGTTGGTGGGATTTGACTGATGCAGAAGCAGAAGCTCGTTTGATTCATTCTCCACTCATGCAAGCTCTTCATCAACGCCGCTTACCAAAAACCGTTTGCGTGCTGAAAATGAAAGGGTATGAAGATGAGGAACGCGTTGGTGATCGTGGGTATCCCGTGTTTGGTCTTTCGTTGGCAAGGATACGGATGCAGAGCCGGATGTTTGAGAATCCTGAAAATCTTCTTCAGTTTGAACAGCGACTGGAGGAAATGGTTGGGTTGCAACCTGGGGACGTGATTGTTTCGCAGACGGGTAGGTACGATAAGCTCGTGCCTGTGGATGCTTTGCTCTACTGCCTTGCGGAAAAGCATTTCACCTCACTCTTCCAGCGTGTTCCCTCACATGTAGCGAATCTTTCAGAAATTGCTGACCGCGCTTTCGCCATTCGGATCGCGGTGCAACCAGAGCGCATTCCTGCATTTTCATCTTTTGTGTGGGAAGATTTCCTTACGAAGCACCTTTCATAAGTTGTAGTTATCCCCACCCTTCTTCCATGGAAGGGTGGGTTTTTCGTTGTGGGCAGGAAAACCCCAGGAAACCGCGCCCTTGCGGGAATGGCGGGGGTGTGGCCTGGTTGACGGAGGTAGGGAAGTGGTGTAAAATGGGGATAGAGGGTTGAAAGTGGATAAAAATGGGGATAAGTACTTTCTCCTGTGCACAACCCGCAAAAGCCTCATTCCGCATCCTTACGACGAATCGCATGTTTATTGGCGAGTACAACCACGCAATAGATGACAAAGGTCGCTTGGCCATTCCGGTGAAGTTCCGGGAGCGCTTAACCCACGGGGCAGTGGTCACCCGAGGGCTGGATAAGTGTCTTTTTGTGTATCCGCAGCGGGAGTGGGCGCAGCTGGCGGACAAGCTTTCCCGTTTGCCCATTTCTCAGGCCAACACCCGAGCCTTTGCGCGTCTGATGCTGGCTGGAGCAATGGAACTGGATATCGACAAGCAGGGCCGAGTGGTGCTGCCTGACTACCTGCGGAAGTACGCGTCGGTGAAGAAGAAAGTCGTTGTAGCAGGCTTGTACAACCGGTTGGAACTCTGGGACGACGCAACCTGGCAGAAGTACAAGGCGGGAACCGAGAAGAGTTCGGGTGACATTGCAGAAGCCCTGGGTAGCTTGGGCGTGTAACCTGGAGCGGCGTCCATGCTTGGCCGCACTCCAGACCACATTCCTGTTCTTTCCAAAGAAGTCCTAACCAGCATTGCTCCCAAAGCCGGTGAGCACGTCATTGATTGCACGCTTGGTTTAGGTGGTCACGCTACGCTGTTGCTGCAGGCAACAAGTCCAAACGGTCAGTTACTGGGCATCGATCGTGATGCTGATGCACTGGTACAAGCCAAGACGCGTCTCCAAGTATTTGGTACGCGTGTGCACACTGTCCAAGGTGCATTTGCGGATATTGCAAACCTGGCCGCGCACTTTCCAAAACCGAATATCATTCTTGCCGACCTTGGCCTTTCCAGTTTTGCCTTGGATACCCCAAGTCGTGGTTTCTCCTTTCAGGCCGATGGGCCCCTGGATATGCGCATGGACCAGAGCCAGGGAGTCACGGCAGCTGAGTTCTTGGAAAGCATTACCGCACCAGAATTGGAACGCATCCTGCAGGAGTACGGTGAAGAGCCCAAGAGCCGTGCTATAGCTCAGGCAATCATTGCCAGTCGTGAGACCCACCCGATAAAGACAACGGGGGAGCTCATGCGTGTCATTGATGCAGCGTACCGGCAGATTCTCCACGCACCGGCAGACCGACCCCTGTGGTTGGGCCGGAGAGTGCATCCGGCGACCCGAACATTTCAAGCGTTACGCATTGCGGTCAACGACGAGCTTGGCCAGCTGACGCACTTCCTGCAAGCAGCGTTTGCGCTCCTTGCGCCAGAGGGCCGGTTGGCAATTATCAGCTTTCATTCACTGGAAGACCGGCTGGTGAAGCAGTTCTTCCGCGAGCAGTCAAAAACCTGCGTCTGCCCACCCGAGCAACTGCAGTGCACCTGCGACAAGGTCGCGAATGCACAACTGGTGACCCGCAAACCCATTGTTGCCAGTGAGGCAGAGCTGCAGCAAAATCCGCGAAGCCGTAGCGCGAAACTCCGGGTTCTCAAAAAAATTCTCCTTCTCCCTCGTAACTTACGTCCATGTCAAAATTTTCCACCCTTCTTGCAAAACTGAAAAACCGCCAGCACGCTGGACGGCCTGTTCATGCTGTGGGTGGAACGAACCTCGTTGTCATGTTGGGTGCAGTCGTCCTGTTGCTGGGTGTGGTGTACCTCATCCAAGTGAATCGCAGCGCCACGAAGAGCTTTGCCGTGCACGACTTAGTCCAGAAGCATGATCAACTTCAAGCGCAGCGCCGGGAATTGGAACTTGCGCAGGCGCAGCTATCCGCCCTCTCGACCCTGCAAGATACGCCGGCAGTCGCCAGCCTGGTTCCCAGCAGCACCCCAGAATTCCTCACCGCAGGTGTGGGCCCAGTGGCCCGGCGGTAATTACTCCACCTTGCCATGGTGCATCGGACGCAACGACGTTCGACCTCGCCCGCTCGCCGCGACCGCCTGAAGATTCTTCATGTGGTCGTGCTTGCGTTTGCTGGCTTTTTGGTTGTCCGGCTGTTCACCTTGCAGGTGCTGCGGCATGACGCGTACGCAGCCATTGCTGAGAATCAGCATAATCTCAGCGCCAAGCTCACGCCAAATCGCGGCGATATTCGGGTGAAAGACCGGGCAAACCCGGGCGTGTTCTTCCCACTCGCAACGAACATTGATGCGCCCCTACTGGTTGCCGTACCAAAGAGCATTGCAGCGCCCAGTGAGGTCGCCCAGAAACTGGCCCCTATTCTGGGCATCCCGGTGGATGAACTCTTCCCCAAACTAAGTAAACCTGACGATCAGTACGAAGTGTTGAAACGACAACTTTCACCTTCCGAAGTTGCAACCATTGATGCGCTGCAGATCAGTGGGTTGCGTTTTGAGAAAGAACGGCTGCGGTACTACACCGAAGGAAATTTGGCCAGCCACGTGGTGGGCTTCGTTGGGTACCAGGATGATACCCGGGTTGGATTGTACGGCGTGGAATCGGCAATGGAGAAGGCACTCGCGGGGGTGAAAGGGAAATTAGATTTTGGAAAGTCTGCCGCGCAGGAGTTCCTACCCGTGGGGGGCGGTTTGCTCACCGAGGCCGTGAACGGCGCGCAGGTCACGCTGACGTTGGATCATACCGTGCAGTACCAGGCGTGCACCAAACTGAAAACCGCAGTGGAGAAACACGGTGCGGATGGCGGCGCACTCGTCATTATGGAAGTTACCACTGGACGGCTCTTGGCGGTGTGCGGTCAGCCCGATTTTGATCCGAATCAGTATGCGAAGACGGAAAATATTGCTGCATTCAATAATCCGGTGGTGTTTGGCGCGTACGAACCTGGTTCCATTTTCAAAGCAATTACCATGGCGGCAGGTTTGGATCTTGGGAAGGTGACACCGCAGAGTACGTACGTGGACACTGGGGCGGAAAAAATTGGAAGCTTCACGATTCGGAACTCAGACGGGAAAGCAAATGGGACGCAAACCATGACCCAGGTGCTGGAGAAATCGTTGAACACCGGTGCCATGCACGTTGCACAGCTGGTGGGGCAGGGGAGTTTTGGTAGGTATGTCCGTAATTTTGGTTTTGGGGAAAAGACGGGAGTGGAAATGAGTGGGGAAGTTGCGGGTAATTTGGCGTCCCTAACCAAGCCCGGAGATATTTTCTTGGCAACCAACTCCTTTGGTCAAGGGTTGACCGCGACGCCAATTCAGCTTGTGGCGGCATTCGGCGCTATTGCGAATGGCGGGAAACTCATGCAGCCCTACGTGGTGGACGAGATAACCTACCCTGACGGGAAAGTGGAAAAGCATGAGTCAAAAGTTGTCCGACAGGTATTACGCTCAGATACCGCCGCCACTCTGGGTGCCATGCTCGTTAACGTGGTGGAAAAAGGTCATGGTAAACGAGCGGGCGTGAAAGGCTACTACGTCGCTGGCAAAACCGGTACTGCACAAGTCCGGGCGACAACAGGCTCTGGGTACGATGAGCACAAAACCATTGGCTCTTTTGCCGGCTTCGCGCCAGTGGAAAATCCAAAGTTCGTCATGCTCACGCGTATTGACGTACCCAAAGACGTGCAATTTGCCGAGAGTTCAGCCGCGCCTTTGTTTGGCGAGGTAATGGACTTTTTGCTGAAGTACTACGACGTTGCCCCCACGCGGAATCTTGCTGAGTAACTATAGTGTGCTAGGGTAAGCCCATGAAAAACCTCTTTCTGAAAATGCTGCAGTGGAAACTCACCTTTTTGGCTAAGCGGGTGCTGGTTCGGTATGCGCCCAAAATTGTGGCTGTGGGTGGGTCAGTGGGGAAGACCTCTGCGGTCCAAGCCATTGCCATTGCGCTCCAGAGTGACTACCGGGTTGGGCAGACCTTACGTAGTTACAACCAGGAGCTGGGTGTGCCGCTGTCCATTCTCCGCCAAGAGACGGGGTACCGTTCGCTGTGGCGGTGGCTGTCCATTCTCTTCACCGGTATGAAGATGGTGTGGGGCAAGGTAGACCCAGCGTATCCGAATCTTCTCGTCTTAGAACTGGGTGCAGACAAAGTGGGGGATATGGATCGGCTGCTTGGTTGGATTCACCCCGACATTGCCGTGGTGACCGCCGCAACCATTGAGCACGTTGAATTTTTTGGCAGTATCGAAGCTGCCGTGGCCGAAGAGCAGAAATTGGCAACTTTAGTTCCACGCGCAACTGTCGTCATTCTCAATAGCGATGATGCGGTGCTGTCTCAGATTACAGAGAAAGTGCAAGGGCAGTGTATACGCTACGCTGTTGATGGGAATGCGGATGTGGTCGTTGGGCCCGCGCGGATTATGGGCACTGGCGCCAGTGACGTGCAGGGGATTGCTGCCAAAGTGTTGGTCGACGGCAGCGCTATTCCAGTCGTCATAACCGATACCTTAGGGACGCACTCCTTCTACGCCATTGGTGCAGCATTTGCTGTGGCCAAAGCGTTGCACCTCAACCTTGCGAAGGTTTCTGAAAATCTGCGGTTCTACCAACCACCGGCTGGGCGTATGCGCCTCATCAAAGGTATAAAGCAAACCTTAATCATTGATGATACGTATAACTCCTCACCTGCTGCGGCAAAGGCTGCTGTAGACACATTGCATCAGCTGAGCGCACCCGGCCAGAAGTTTGCTGTCCTGGGCGATATGCGGGAGCTGGGATCCGTCAGTGAAGCTGAGCATATGGCGTTAGGGCAGTACGTGGTAGGGAAGACCGATGTGCTGATTACCGTTGGGGAATCTGCGCGCGACATTGCCCGTGGTGCCCAAGCTGCAGGTATGGACCCAGATAAAGTCTTCAGCTTTGGCAAAGCGGAAGAAGCGGGGAGGTTCATCCAAGACCGAATGCATACTGGGGACCTCCTGTTGGTCAAAGCTTCCCAAGGCACGCGGTGCGAGAAGATTGTGAAGGAAATTATGGCTGAACCCTTGCGCGCAAAAGAACTACTCACCCGGCAGTACAAGCCGTGGGTGGAGGGGAAGCTATAAGTTGTAAAGCTGTAGGCCGTAAGCCAAGGAAATAAAATTCCCAGAGCGGCTTTTCTCTTGTCCGCCTATGGCGGGAAGCCGCGGTGTTAATTTCCGTCCGTATCCCAGTAAGGGTTACCCCACCGCACCTCCCCTTCAAAAGGGGAGGACGGGTTTGTGGTGGAGAACCAGCTCTCCCAATTCGTACATTCGTATATTTCCCGCCACTTTTTGCTTCTGAGCTAGAGAAGGCGGGATCCCCCGCCTCCCGAAGCCGTACGGCGGGCAGGTGCCTCAGAGCGGTGACGTAGCATTTTTTCGTAATTCGTAATTACTGAATCAAAAAGCCTTGACATGTAAGCCCCTCTTTGCTAAAGTAGCCGGAATATTTGTTCTTTGTCAGGAGGTCGCTATGCGGATAAATCCCGCAAATATCATCAGCATTGCACGTGCAGGTACTGCATTCTGGGTTGTCTTTCTGCTCATCGAAGTCCAGACGTACCCGGCCGCGCTTCTTGCTGTTGCCTTGGTCAGCATCGCAGTGCTCTTTGATGCGCTAGACGGTGTCATCGCTCGTGCCTTTGCCTGCGAAAGCAAAATAGGTGAGGCATGTGATATTTGCGCTGATCACATTCTCGCCAATCTGCTGTGGATTGGGCTGGCCCAGCTGGGGTGTGTATCCGTGTGGGTGCCAATTCTTACTTCCACCCGCGATACGCTTGTGGACTGCATGCGGCTCGCTCAACTCTACGCAACACACCTGAACTTCTTTGAACAGGTAGGAGAGACTCGGTTCCGCTGGATCGTTTCCTCACGATGCATGCGGGGAGGATACGGAGCGCTTAAATTGCTTTCGTGGATTGCCTGCATTGTTTCGCTTCACCATCCGATTGACCACTTGTTGCAGGCTCTGGTTGCCCTGACTCTCATTGTCTGTTTTATCAGGGCCATTCCGGCCGTCGCTGCAAGTTGGAGGTACATCATTTTTCGACCCGCGTAGGTACGTCGGGTCGTTTTTTTTGCAAAAAAATCCAGGTATCACTTGGGATACCTGGAATACTTCTTGTCTCAATGACTACTCTTCCTGCCAAGGGTGGCAGGGCACACCGCCCATTGCCAAGAAAAGAAGATACTGAAAAATGAGCAAAAGCAGAATAGTGAAGGGATAGACTCTTCGCCAGATTGATTTTTGACTCATAATAAACCTGGCAGACAATCTCAATTCTTTCCAGAACATGCACTCTCCGGTTTCTCGTTTACCAATTAATAACCGTGCTGGCAATGAACACTGCGCAGAGCATAGCTAGAATGGTAATCGCTATCCACTCTGCTACCTTCCGCTTCTTTGACGGGATTTGAAACACCCGCGTCTCTTCAGGACTCATATTTCCTCCAAGTTTTGTGTTAACCAGGGACTGTACGCCTTTCCCCCAGAAATGTCAAGGGCTTTGACCCCAACCACGAAGCACCGTACACTGGAGGATATGGAAGGAAAAATCCCCAAAGAGTTGCTCACCCGTGGCGTGGCTGACGTCATTGTTCGGAAAGACCTGGACAAGCTGCTGGCATCTGGCCAACCCCTCCGCATTAAGCATGGTGTCGACCCGACGCGGCCTGACCTGCACCTGGGACACGCAGTCATTTACCGAAAGCTCCGTCAACTGCAAGATCTTGGGCATACCATTGTTTTTCTCATTGGTGATTACACTGCCCGGTTTGGTGACCCCACGGATAAAGTGAAATCCAGGGTATTGCAGAAGAAGGAAGACGTGGCAGCAGCGGCCAAATCTTACGTGGATCAGATTGGCATGATTTTGCAGAAGCAGAAGTTGGAAATCCGGTATAACAGTGAGTGGTATGAGAAGATGACCGCGGAGGAGCTTCTGCGTATCATGAGTCGGTTCACTGTCTCGCGAATGTTGGAACGCGACATGTTCGTGGCACGGAAAAAAGCCGGGGAGGAAATTGGCTTACACGAGCCAGTCTACCCCGTGCTGCAGGCCTACGATTCCGTCATGCTCAAAGCAGACTGTACAGTCATTGGCACTGACCAGACCTTTAATGAGTTGCAGGCCAGGCCATTGCAAGAGTTTTTTGGGCAGAAGCCGCAGCAGGTTGTCACGTTGAAAATTCTGCCTGGAACAGATGGCAAAGACAAGATGAGTAAATCTCTGGGCAATGATATCAAGCTCACGCTCAGCCCCGAAGAGATGTTTGGGAAGCTCATGTCTATTCCAGATAGTGCCATGCCTATCTACGCAGAGCTACTCACTGATTTGCCACACGCAGAGTTCGCGAAGCCCAAAGACCCCAAAGCGGCGAAAGTGAAACTCGCCACGACCATTGTTGGGGAATTTCATTCGCCAACACATGCGGAAAAAGCCAGCGCACACTTTGACCGCGTGATTGTCGGGAAGCAGGCGCCCGCACATGTACCAACCAAGACTGTCCACGGGAAAGAACTAAAGTCTGAAGCCGAGATGGTTGCCTTCCTCTTTGGGGTGAGCAAGTCAGAAGCCCGGCGGCTCATTCTGCAGAAGGCAGTAGAGTGCGATGGGCAGAAAGTGACTGACCCCAATGCGCGGCCCGTGCACGGGGTGTACAAGAAAGGCCGGCACTACATGCGGCCGGTGTTGAAGTAGGACTGGTGGGCGGAGTCCCGCCGTGGCGGGACGAAGGCGCAAGGCCAGCAGATTTATGCCGCCTTGCGGCACCCCGCTCATTTTTTTTGTACAAACCACGGGTGGGCCGGGAAGGATTCGAACCTTCGAAGGCGCAAGGCCAGCAGATTTACAGTCTGCCCCGTTTGACCACTTCGGTACCGACCCACCTGTGGTTTGTACTGTAAAGGATAAAAGTGGCGGTTGCAGTCTGCCCCGTTTGCCCAGGGTTCTCCCAATGGGTCGCACCCGTCACGATGCGTGACCTACTTCGGTATCCGCCCACGGGCACAAGGGGAACAATACAGAACAGAGTGCATGCCCGTCAACATGCGCTGAGCTTTGGTGTACAATGTACATATGCGAAAAGTCCTCATAGCAGTTGTCATATTCGTGGGAAGCGTGCTGCTTTTCCCCCAGTTTTCATACGCCCAAACCTCCTCCTTTGAGCAAATCAAGTCTTTTGACGTGCAAATGGAGGCAGCCAAGGATGGGACGTTTACGGTAAAAGAGAAAATTGTCTACGACTTTGGGACCACGGCGCGGCATGGGATTTTTCGGGACATTCCGTACCGCTACCACCGGGACATACAGACGTATAGTATTCGGCTGAATGTTGAATCCGTGACTGATGCTCAGGGGAAAGCCTGGCCGTATACCGAACGCAGGTCAGGTGGCGAATTGCACGTCAAGATTGGCGATAAAGAGGTGACCGTCTCCGGCGAGCAGACGTACGTGCTCACGTACACTGTCCGACGCGCAGTGAATACCTTTGATAACAACCAGGAAATCTACTGGAATGCCACCGGGAACCACTGGCAAGTGCCCATGCAGGCGGCGTCAGCTAGCGTAGCGTTACCAGCAGGAACAACGTCCCAGGAACTGGTGTGTTACACCGGCAGTGAAGGCTCTACGTTGCAAAATTGCTCTAAACAGGTGCAGTCAGATGGAAAGGTGATTTTCGTTGCCCAGTCTTTGCAATCGGCTGAAGGTCTGACCTTTGCCATCAAAGTACCAAGCGGCACCTTTGACCAGCCGAGCGCTGCGCAGCGGTGGCAAGATTTTCTGGTGGACAATTGGACTGTCCTGCTGATACCCGTGGGTTGGTACTTGATGCACCAACACTGGCGCAAGCGGGGGAAGGATCCCAAAGGCCGCGGCACCATTGTTCCTGAATATGAAGCACCAGAACAGCTTCGGCCAGCCATGCTGGGCACAGTGTGGGACGGGAGCGGTGACATGCGGGACATCTCCGCTACGATTATTGACCTGGCCGTGCGAGGTCACCTGAAGATCAAAGATCTAGGGAAGAAGAATTACGAATTCACCCGTGTGCAAAATCCCAAGGATACACTCAATGCTTTTGAGCAGAAGCTGTATGACGAACTCTTCCTGAAGTCAGCGAGTAAAAATACGGTGGAGCTCAATGATTTGAAGCAGAAGTTTTACGCGGCAATTCCAGGTTTAAAGAGTCAGTTGCACGACGCTCTGGTGACGGACGGGTACTACACAAAAAATCCAGTGAACGCCAAAGCGGGCTACGCAACCTTGGGCGTCCTGTTGCTCGTTGGTCCGTGGATTGTGTTTGCAGCCATCGGTGTCTTCGCGCTCATTACCGTCATCAGTCTCAGTGTCATTGGTGTGATCATTTTGCTTTACAGTTTCCTCATGCCCCAGCGCACGGAAAAGGGTGCGGAAGTTCGAGAGCGAATTGAAGGTTTCAAATGGTTCCTATCTGTCACCGAAAAAGAGCGGTTGAAATTCCACAATGCGCCCGAACGCAAGCCTGAGCAGTTCCAAGCTTTGCTGCCCTACGCTATGGTGCTGGAAGTGGAAAAGCAGTGGGCGCAGCAGTTTGTCAGTTTGGAAATGCAGCCCCCAAGCTGGTACACCGCCTCACCTGGCAGCACCTTTAACGCGCTGTTCCTGGCCAGCGTCATGTCTGATTTCCGTAGCAGTGCCAACAGCGCCATGGTGTCTCGTCCAGCCAGCGCCGGTGGCGGTGGGTCAGGTTTTGGTGGTGGCGGTTTTTCCGGCGGTGGTTTTGGCGGGGGTGGCGGAGGGAGTTGGTAGGGGAAGCGCCTTGCTAGAAAAGCGTGAAATTCGCTAATCTTAGCCCTTTTGGCTAACCTAAGCCATTTTAGGTATTGACAGTATTTGCCAGTAGGTATATACTCCTTTGTTAACTTGAAAATCCATTCACTTCCATCGGTTCGCTGAAAGAGAGAGCAGCGCTCCGAATCCCCATAGTCTTTAAAGCTTTATTGCTTTACAGCTCTATGGCTACCTAAGGGTGCTCTCTCGCAGAGGACCTGATCTTTCTATATTGAAAATTTCTATTTCGCGACATGGAGGGGGAGCATCCGAGTGGAGCGGCATCGCGGCGGGTCGCCGATGAGGCGACTCACTAAAGACGCTTAACCATTCATCGTGATGTGCGCTTCGGCGCAAAACATCACTCAGCTAATACTCCTCCAGATCGTGACATAGAAAGTGAGTGCACATTCCAACCATGGTTCTGGTAAGTATGGAGGGGGCTCGGTCATCCGACCGGGAGAGATTGCAGGGCAGCGGCATCGCGGCGGGTTTACTCGCCAAAGACGCCAACGTCTTGGTTCCAGTGTAGAGCTTCGGCTCAAAGCACTGGCGTCTCACCTCCAGACTT